>JBAQGP010000921.1:0-8171 GCA_049287845.1 Solirubrobacteraceae bacterium
GCCCTGCAACATGTGCGTGATGGGCACCGACGAACCGCGAGACGGCCCGGGTTGCGTACCTCCGTGCCCGCCCGTCACCACCAGCACGGCGACGGCGGTGGCGGCGATCGCCGTCGCCAACAGCGGCGCCAACGCCCGAGGATGAGACAGACGCGAGAGACTGATCGTGCACGTGAGCTCGAGCATCTGGTTTCGGGTTGGCGTCCATCTGGTCCCGGCGAGGGTCGCCGGCCCTCAGCAGGGATCGCCGCCGCTCGCCCGGGGTCGCGCTCGATCCGTACGCTCGCCGCGGATGGGAACGGCACGTAACGTAGGGTCGAGGCGTGGCGCACCGGTTGACTCTGTGCAGCGGTTTGGTTAAGTCGCCCGCGCCCAATGTCGGCGCAAGCTGACGCCGCAAGCGGCGACCCCTGTGACGAGGGAGCCACCCTCACCGACGCCCCGTCTCGCGGCAAGCCAGCTGCCGCCATTGACGCGCATGCGCATGGTGATATCATCCTGATACCGCGTCTGCCGTCCTACACGGTTCCGAGGAGGTATCCCGGTGAACGCACACCACGACACCACCACTGCCAAGGGCCTCCGCGCACGGTGGCTATCTCCGCCTCGACCCGGCATGCAACGCCTGATCGCGCCATGGGAGTACCGTCACCTGCGCATCTTCGGTGTCGTGCACATTGCCGGTGGCAGTCTCGCGACCGCCGCGGGCGCCATATGCCTCGCGTACAAGGCACACGGATGGGCAGCCTTCTTCTTGGTTCTTGGGGCGCTGCATCTCGCCGATGGCTACTGGTACCTCACGATCGATGGCGCCGCATCTGCCCGAACGTGAGCCTGGTCCCGAATACGCGAGCTCAGGAGCGAGGCGTTGCTATCCGCAGCCTGTTGGGCCGTACGCCGAGCCCCACGCGATGCTGACTGCCGAGGGTTAGTCTTCGGGAATGGTGGGGGCCGGCTCCCAGATGGACCGCAGGGCACGCTCGCCCGGGATGACGTTGGCGCGACGGTTGTTCGCGGTGCACGAGCAGTCTGAGTGCACGGGGGTGCCGGTCGCAGAGGTTCTTGGGGCGGTCGGGGCGGACCGAGGGCGTCAGCGTGATGTGAGTGGCTCGGCGGGCGGGCAGACGAGGCGTGAGCTGCTGGTCGGTGTCGGCGGGCTTGCTGGGGGTGCGGTGTTCGCCGGGAATCCCGCGGCGGCTCTGGCGCGGGCTGCGCGGGCGTCGGCGAGACCGCGCATCGCGATCGTTGGGGCGGGTCTCGCGGGGCTGCGGTGCGCGCACATGCTGTGGACGCATGGGCCTGGCAGCCCGGTCCCGTCGGCCGTGTATGAGGCAAATCCGGCGCGCGCCGGGGGGCGGTGTTGGACACTGCGCGACTTCTTCTCGGGCGGGCTGATCACCGAGCATGGTGGGTCGTTCTTGAACAGCAACCAGGTAGCGGTGCGCAGGCTGGCGACGCGGCTCGGTCTCCGGCAGGAGGTCGTGGACGGAGGCGACCTGCCCAGCGGAGAGGAGGTCTTCTTCATCGACGGCCGGCTGTACACGTACGCGGAGGCCAACGCCGACTGGCACGACGTCGGCTTCCCGGCCTTCAGAACCGCCGCGAGGCAACTGCAGACCGCCGCCGGAGCAGCGCGGCTGGATCGCATGTCGGTGCCCGAGTGGCTCGACAGCACGGAGATCGGCTCGGCCACCCGCTTTGGCAAGCTGATGCTCGCCAACACGGTCACCGAGAACGGTGGCGACCCGGGCGAGCAGTCCGCCCAGGACCTGATCTCCCTCCTGACCGGAAACGCTCGCGCGTCGCTGCAGCCGCTCCCCGGCGACGACGAGCGCTTCCACATCGTGGGCGGTAACGACCAGCTCGTGTCCCGGATGATCGCCCAGCTTCCCACGAGTACGGTCCGGCACGATCACGTGCTGGTGGCGATTGCAGAGCAAGCAGACCGGGCGGTGCGGCTGGTCTTCGACGTCTCGGGAAAAAGCGTGCAGGTGACGGCCGACCTGGTCGTACTGGCGCTGCCGTTCAGCACGTTGCGTGACGTCGAGCTGAAGCACTCCGGGCTCTCGAACAGAAAACGTCACGTGATCAGAACGATGGGCATGGGCACCAACGCCAAGATCCACCTCGAGCTCAGCCACAAGACGTGGCCCGCCCTGGGTTACAGCGGCGCCGCTTATGGGGAATGGCAGCGCCTGGCCTGCGGGTGGGACGACGTCGTCCAGTTGGGCCCCCACGCCAGTCCAGCTCTGTACCTGGCGTTCCCGGGCGGGCGAGTCGGTCGCACCGGCATCACTGGTAGAGCGCACGGCGCGGCGCCGCCGCGCGACGTCCGCTGGGCGCTGAACGAGCTGGACCACGTGTTCCCGGGTACCAGCGGCGCTTACACCGGTCGTGCCTACGAGGATCACTGGGCGCTGGACCCCTGGGTCCGCGGCGCTTACTCCTACTACCGCGTGGGCCAGGCCAACACGTACGGCCGGTTGGCCGCGGCCGGCGAAGGGCGGTTCCTCTTCGCCGGCGAGCACACGTCGATCAACAACATCGGCTTCCTGGACGGGGCTGTCGAAACCGGTGAACGCGCGGCGCGACAACTGCTCCGTCGTGTTCGTGCTTGACCGCGGAGTCGGGCCGGGTCACCCGGTTCAGCGTCGGGCGATCACTTCCGCGTGGACAACCACGAAGAAGGCATCATCGTGTTCTGCCCACCGGTGCCACGCGCCGGAGACCGCCTCCAGTTCCTCTCGTGTGCTCAGTCCGTAGCTGATGGCCTGTTCGGCGAGCGCGGAGCGGATCACTCGCTCGGCCCACAGCCCACTCCACCACAGGCGAGAGGAGGCGTCGGCGAACGTCCAGGTGGAGCTGCCTGCCTGGATATCGCTGAAGCCAGCCGCCTGGGCCCAGCCCAGAAGATGTCGGCCGGCGTCGGCGTCGGCCCCGTTGCGGCTGCACACCTGGTGGTAGAGCTCGAGCCATCGGTCCAACAGAGGGTCAGACGGCGCCCATACGAAGCCTCCGTAGTCGCTATCGCGCGCGGCCAGAATCCCGCCTGGACGCAGCACCCGTCGCATCTCGACCAAGGCGGCAACCGGGTCGGTCAGGTGCTGAAGCACTTGATGGGCGTGCGCCACGTCGAACGCCTGATCGTCAAACCCGAGCGAATACACATCTCCCGTGCTGAACTCCGCGTTCGCCGTCGCCCTCGCCTGAACGAGTCGCGTGGCCTCGGCAACCACTGAGTCTTCCCGGTCGACGCCGGTCACCCTGCCCGGCGAGACGCTCGCAGCCAGGTCAACCGTGATCGTTCCGGGGCCACAGCCGACGTCCAGCAGATCCATACCGGGCCTCAGGTGCGGCAGCAAGTACGCGGCGGAGTTCTCCGCGGTCCGCCAGCGGTGGCTTCTCAGCACCGAGTCGTGGTGCCCATGGGTGTACGTGTCCTTCATAGCGGCCGTTGAACGTCAGCGAGAACCTACAACGCATGCTCCTGCCGATGGGCCAAGCCGGGCCATACGCCGTCGCGAGGGCGGACGGGCACAATGTCTGCATGAGCGAACGCGAGAAGCTTGAAGGGGCAGCACTGCTCTTGATCGACGTGCAGCGTGCCTTTGAGGATCCGAGCTGGGGTCAGCGCAACAACCCGGCATGCGATCAGAACATCGTCCGGTTGCTTCGGCATTGGCGTTCGCGCGGCTGGCCGATCGTCTTCGTGCGCCACGACTCCCTTGAGCCCGATTCCACGTTGCGCTCGGGCACGGTGGGCAACCGGTTCAAGGACATCATTGACGGCACTCCCGACCTGTTGGTCGTCAAGCACGTCAACTCAGCCTTCTACGGCGAGCCAGACCTCCACGGGTGGCTGCAGGCGGCCCAGATCAGCAGCGTGGTGGTGGCCGGGATCACGACCAACCACTGCTGCGAGACAACCGCCCGGATGGCCGGCAACCTCGGATACCGGACCTTTTTCGCGCTGGACGCCACTCACACCTTCGACCGTCACCATCCCGACGGGCGTCTCCTGACGGCCGATCAACTCGCTGACGCCGCCGCCGCGAATCTTCATGGTGAGTTCGCGTCAGTCCGAGCAACGGACGACCTGATCGCCGCCTGACGGCCAATCGAGGTGCGTGAGCCCCGCCGCGGACTTCGCGTGGCCACCCGGCGCCGAGCTATTCGAGCACCTGGTCGAAGAACTCGAGCGGTCCTACCGTCGCTCGCAACTCGTCGGTGATCCTGCCATCGATCATCACGAACAGCATCCGCACAGGCCGGGCAGACCGGTTCGCCCACGCGTGGTTCGTGCCTCGCTGAACGACCGCATCCCCCGGACCCACCCTGGTCTCTGACCCGTCGTCGAGCAGCAGCCACGTCTCGCCTCCAAGCACGACGCCCACATCGACGGTTTGCGTGCGATGCATCGGTGACTCGGCGCCCGGCGCCATCTCGGTGAACCGAACCCCCACCCCGTTGGCCGGTGGCGGTGTCCGCACGGGACGATCGGTCGGCTCCGGTTCGGTCGCCGCGATCGTGACCGGCGTCTCACCGGTGAGCCAGATCTCGTGAAACGCGGCGGTTCCGATGTCGAGCGTCTTCGGCGACGGTGCGTCGGAGAGCACCACCGACTTCCCCGAGGCATCGTGGCCAGTGACGATTCGACGCGGCGGACTCATCGCTTCCTCAGACATCGACCTTGGCGTTCCAGGATCTCCCAATCAAACCACAGCTGGCGCGCATCCCGCATCGCGAGCGATCACCCCGCCATGCCGCCCGTCGGGCCAGCGGACGTCTGGGCCGGGAAATCCCATCGGCTGGCCCCGTGCGGCGGCCGCAGACCGACGCCGAACACCGTGCCGATGCGCAACCGGAACAGGTACCACGGTCCGGGCCCTGCGCTCTGCGCGCTGTAGGGAGCGGTGATCGCATCGCCGTCTACCTCGGCCGGCCACCCGCCCGCCCTGTAGGCGGCTGCCACGGCCCTCAGCGTCGCGAGGTCGGTCGCCCGGCGCGCCTCGCCCTCGACGACGAGATCGATCCCATCCAACCGCATTGACAGGGTGCAGGCGCGGTTGGCGAGCAGGTTGCGCGTCTTGCGCGCCGCGGGACCACTGGTGAAGAACAGGTCGCCGTCGTGCGCGACCACACCCACGCCGGCGGAGTGCGGACGTCCGTCGGGGCGAACGGTGCCAAGAAAGCATGCCGCCTCAGGACCCACAGAGCCCGTTCCGAGGGCCTCGGCGGCGCGGGTCCAGGGCATCAACTCCTGGTCATAGAGGGTGGCGAGGTTGGTCGTCTTGCGCGGCTCAGGCTGTCCCATGGCGCTCCTTTGCGTTCGGGCGACCCGACCTCCGGGCCGGGGCTGGGAGACGGAACACGCCGTTTGAACGGATGTTCCAATGGTCGGTCGGGAAGTCCTGTATGGAGAGCGTCCTGACAAGCCGGGTGCTCGCGCCCGTGCGATCGGGCCGCGGTAGCCCGCCGACGAGGGTGATCGGGATCCACCGCGCCCCCATCGGACGGCCGCGGGAGTCGAGCGTCGCCCGCAGGATCGCGCTGTCGTCGAGCACGCCCCCGCCGCCGAGCGTGTGGTAGCCGAGGAAGTTGCCGAGCGAGTAGGCGATCAGCCGGCCGCGGTAGCGCTCAACGCCGCGGATCACATGCGGGCCGGAGCCGAGCACGATCGACGCGCCCGCGTCGACGACGGCGTGGGCGAACGCGCGAGCGTCGCCGCGGTTCTCGCCGAGGTAGAACTCCGTACCGTGGGGCGTGTGCAGCTGGTCGGCGCCCTCGGCGCCGGCGTGGATGATCACCACGACGATCGCGGCCCGCCGCCGCGCGCGGCGCACCAGCGCTCGCGCGGCGGCAATGTCGAGCAGGTTCGCGTCGAAGGCAGACGGGGCGAAACCGAGAAACGCCACCCGGATCCCGTTCGCGCGCCGATACGTGACCTCGCCCGGGAAGCCCGTGTGGGCGATCCCGGCACGGTCGAGCGCGGCGACCGTCTGTGAGCGGCTCGAGGCGCCGAAGTCCATGGAGTGGTTGTTGGCCTGGTTGAGGAGGTCAAAGCCAACGCGGCGCAGCGCGAACGCGTAGCTCGGCGGCGCCTGGAAGGCGAAGCACACGCCGCTGGGCAGCGACGCGCACTTCGACACGCCGCCCGTCGACAGCGTCCCTTCGAGGTTGCCGAGCGTGATGTCGGCGGCGCGCAGGTCAGGCGCGACGGGCGCCAACGCCCGGTCGGGGCCGTCCGGCGGAAGCCCACGCTCGGTGCTCATCGCCAAGTCTCCGACCCACTCCAGCGTGACCGAACGTGGCGGAGGGCTCGGCCGGCGCACTGTCCGGCCGGGCGCGCTCGCGACCAACGTCAGCGCCGCGACGAGCACTGCCAGCGTCATCAAGGACCGCACGCGGAGATCATCGTCGATCAGGCCGATCCGACCGCCTCCCGGGCCCGGCGGCGTGAACCTGCACCAGTACCTGCCCGGTAGCGGACATAAGACCATGGCGCCGGGGCGCACCGCTCTCACCCTCCTGAGACGATTCGCCGTGTGAATCAGAATGCGCTGCGGGATCTGTGCCTGACCTTCCGCGGCTCGGAGGAGACGTTCCCGTTCGGGTTTGAGACCTCGGTGTTCAAGGTGGGCGGGAAGGTGTTCGCCCTGTCACGCCTGGAGGGCAACCCTCTGTCGATCAGTCTCAAATGCGAGCCGCTGTTGGCCCAGCAGCTCCGGGCCGCCCACCCGTGCATCACGGCCGGCTATCACCTCAACAAGCGCCACTGGAACACCGTCCTGCTCGACGGGACCCTCTCGGAGCAGATGGTCGCCGACATGGTCGAGGACTCCTATGACCTCGTCGTCAGCAAGCTGTCACGCGCGCGCCAACGGGCGCTGTTGTGGCGGGGTGCCGGTTAGGGCAGGCGGCCCGACCCGCGCACCGATGACACCGCGGCGCCGATCAGCAGCACCACCCCCGCCGCGGCGAACCATGCGGTGATCTCCTTCTTGCGGGTCACCGTGCTGAGCTGGCTGCCGAGCTTCTTGTAGATGGAGCTGAGCTCGTCGGAGCTGCTGGCATTGAAGGCGCGAGCGCCCGAGACGCGTGCGATCGCCTGCATGAGCTGGGGATCCGGGGGCACCGCCTGGGGCTGGCCGAAGGGGTCGGGGTTGGGGAGCACCCCGCCGGCGGTGCCGAGCGCAACGGTGTAGATGGGGATCCTGTCCTTCTTGGCCACCTGGCTGACCCCCACCGGATCGGGCCCGGCGTTGGCCGCGCCGTCGGAGAGCAGGACGATCGCCGACGGGGGGTGCTTGGGGTTGGCGCCCTGCAGCAGCTGAAGCGCGAGCTGGAGCGCGTCGCCGGTGTCGGTGCCGCCGTTGGGGACCAGCGAGTCCACCAGCGACCGCGCCTGCGCATGGTTGGCGGCGGGGCCCTGCACGGCGTCGGGCGAGGTCCCGAAGCCGATGGCGCCGACCCGCACGGTTGACGGGAGCTGATCGATGAAGGAGTTGGCCGCCGACACCGCGGCCGCCAGCCGGGTGGGCTGGACGTCCTGGGCGGCCATCGAGCCGGAATGGTCGGTGACGAGCATCATGTTCGCCTCGCCGGTGGGGATGTGGTCGGCGATGCGAGGCCGCGCCAGGGCCAGGCCCAGCAGCGCGACGGCGGCGAGGGCAAGTGCGGTGGGAACGTGGCGCTCCCACGACGGCGTGGACGCGAGCACCTCCCGCACGGTCGAGACGGCCGGGAACCGGATGGCGTAGCGCGTTGCGCGGCGCCGCCGGACGAGGACGTAGACCGCGACAGCGGCCGGGACGAGGGCCAGGGTCAGCAGCCACACCGGTGCCGCGAAGCTCATCGCAGGCGGCGGCCCAGCTCGACGAGCCAGTCCTCGTCGGTCGACAACGTCGTGTGGTGGACGCGCAGGCGGCGCAGCTCGCGCGCCACGACCTCGCGGCGCTCGCGCTCCAGCTCGGCAAAGCGTTCACGGACGCGGCGCCGTCCCGTGTTGACCTCAACCCGCGCCCCGGTCTCGGGGTCGACGAGCATGAGGTGACCGACGGCCGGCAGCTCGGTCTCACGGGGGTCGCTCACCTCGATGGCCAGCACCGAGTGGCGCACGCGCAGCGAGCCGAGCGGACGCTCCCACGCCCGCTGGTCGCGGAAGTCCGAGA
>JBAQGP010000922.1:0-4285 GCA_049287845.1 Solirubrobacteraceae bacterium
GGGCGGCTCGGCGCGCTGCGGATGGGCGCCGAGCACGGCGGCTGGTGCGTCGGCTGCAGTTGGGCGCTGATGGCGGCGCTGCTCGCGCTCGGCGTGATGAGCCTGACTTGGATGGTGCTGGTGGCCATGCTCATCGCGGCCGAGCGGGTGCTGCCGCACGGCGTGCGCCTCGGCGTGGCGCTGGTGCTCGTCGTGCTCGGGGCCTGGGTCGCGCTCGCTCCCGGCGAGGTGCCCGGGCTTACCGTCCCGCACTCGTCGCCGATGGGCGGGATGGAGTCGATGCGCTAGGCATCGGCGACTCCTCGCAGGCCGTCCGGCGCGCGCGAGCTCCGGGCGCAGCGCGGCCGGCGGCGCCAGCACGGTTACCGGCAGCGCCGGCTCACCGACGACCACCCAACAAGAGAAGACGAAGACCGATGAAGCTGACGACTTCCAGGAACGACTAGCGCACGCCTCGGCTTTCCCACGCGGGCGCGATGGCCGAGTCTGACCGACGAACCCTGACTGCGACGAGTCCATTCACGCGATAGCGATCACGGCGTGAAGCGCCACCGGACAGGCGATCCTGCATAGGCGCTCTTGGCTGCCGTTACCGCGCGCCTGCTGCCTCCTTCCCGCGCGGGGCAGGACGCAGGCGGCAGCAATCGGCGGACACGTGGTACCGCGATAGGAGGTCTCGGAGCCCGGGGGGTACAGGGTGCGTTGGACGATTCCCGTGCGTGGTTCGGTGATCTCGGCGCTCGTCGACCTGGAACAGTTCGCCTGTTGCGAGACGCGATGTCCGACGAGCGATCCGATCCGACGCGCTGGAATCACGCCAACCCGGTTCTCGAGGTGTCCGACGTCGAGCGAGCGATCGCGTACTACCGCGACGTGCTCGGCCTGTCGCCCGCCTGGATGTGGGGGGATCGCATCGGTAGGGTTCACACCGATTACGGGGCGATTGAGGTCTACCTGTCGAGAGCCGCGAGGCCTTCGCCGTCGCGACTGGCCGTATTCGTCGAGGACGCCGACGCCACGTATAAGAAGCATCGAGCGGCGGGTGCGCAGATCGTGGGCGAGCCGAAACCGAAGCCTGGGGTCTGCGCGGGTCCACCGTCCGTGACCCTGACGGGAACCTGATCAGCGCCGCTCATGAAGTCGACAGTCCTTAGGTCGCCGCGAGTATCGGGACCTAAGCGTCGAACCGCCACGGCCTGGATGACCAATCGGTCCGTCGGTCCGATCACCGGCCAAACGGACACGATCGGTCTCAGGCGCCCCAGACGGCCGGTTGCGAGCCGAGACCGCGCAGCAAGTCTCGGACTGCAGCGACGCTGGCCTCGCCGGGACGCTCACATTCCAGCACGTACTCGGCCCATCCCAGCGCGTTATCGCGGTTGAAGTCGTTTGTCCGATCGATGTCGGCGCCCCGAGCGACCAAGAGCCGGACCGATTCGATCGCTCCGAAGGCGGCGGCGAGGTGCAACGCCCCGCAACCTTGGTAGGGGCCGGCGTTGGGATCGGCCCCGTGGTTCAGTAGCCACGCAACGGCCTCGGGCCGCTCGTTGTGCGCGGCGTGGACGAGCGCCTCGTCAAGGACGTCGTGCGCGTCCTCTCGCGCGGGGAGGCGGTGCAGCCAGCCGACGTCCGCGGGATTTGGGCGATGCAAGTACGCGTCGGGGAGCAGGCCGCCGCGTCCGTCGAGGAAGCGTTCGAGCCGATCGACGCGACCTGTGCCGGCGGCGACCCAGGGTGCATCGGGAACGAGCGCGACTGCGGCAAGCACGTCAGCAGACGCACGGGAGGCGTGGTAGATCGCGCTCTCGAGGGGGGTGATGCCCCAGATGCCGGTGGCGTCTACGCGCGCGCCGGCAGCGAGCAGGATCTGCACGAGCTCCAGCCGGTCAAAGCACGCCGCCAGGTTGAGCGGGCCGTCCAGGTCGCTGCCCGCTTCGATCAGCACATCCACACATTCGTGGTCGACACCGAGTGCATGTCCGAGCGAGGTCCCAAACACATCGGGTTGCGCGACCGCGCCGAGCAGCGACCCTCCCGCATCCACCTCGGCGTGGGCCAAATCGGGGTGCGAGTACAGCAGGCGCCTCAACGCGCCCGCGTCGCTTGAGCGGATCGCCTGGAGCGCAGCGGCCACTGGTTCGGCGGGCTCGCGCGAGCGCCGCCCTGCGGCCGTCTCGTCGCGCAGGCCGGCCAGCAGCTTGCGCCAGGTCGGGAACCCGTACTCCCGGGCGATGACCAACCGCGCGTCGGCGATGGTTGCCTGTCGGCTCAGCGCCGCATCAGCCAGTCCAGCCAAACGAGGCACGTACGCGCGCAAGCGGACGCGCGCCCGCTCATCGCCGCTGGCCAGCATCCCCAGTAGCCGAACGGCCCCCTGCTCAAACCGCACAGGATCGACTGGTCCCAGACGAGCCACCGAACGTGCCGACTCACCGGCTTGCCCCTCCAGGTCCCGACAAAACGCTGCCCACGACCGATAACCATGCTCCCGCGCGATCGCACGCTGGGCGTCGGCGAGCCGCAACTCACCAGGCGCGTCTCCCAGCGCGTCGCGCAGACGGGACACCGCATCCGATTGGCCAGCACGCGCCGCACGCAACAGCTCCTTCGCCGCCTTGCGTTGGTACTGCACCCGCTCGACCGCGGGAAGGGCGTGATCGATTTCGCGTGGTGCTTCTGGCATGACCGCCACCTCCACTGGCCCGCGTCCGCGATCGGGCCCAGAGAGGCGTCAGCAACAACGGCACCAGCCCACTGCTGCGAGGTGGGAACGTCCCTCTCCGCGGACCGGTGGCGACCTCGCTCGCCACGGTCAGGGTACCGCAGAGCACACCCGCTCCTCGCCAGACGCGTGGCAGTCTTCCGGTCGCTCTGTGAAGGCAGCATATGCAGAGCGGCCCCGACCGCCAGCTCGGCATCGACGCTCCGCGTGATCGCAATGCGCGAGAAGCGCTCGCGCGGACGACCTCTGCCTAGCTCGTCCGTCTCACCTCGACCCAGCTCCGGATCACGCGGAAGCACTCGCGGCATGCGGGCCCGCCGGCCCTCAAGTCTGGCTATGCACCACCGTACACGAGCCTGGGTGTCCGCCGCCGTGCCTTCCGCGAAAAACTGACTGATCGTGCCAGCGGTGGACGGCCTCTCGCAAATGGGAAAGCACGCCGACTCGTCCCTTATCAAGAAGGTAAGGTCGAGCGTTACAACAGGTCGAGATCGCCAAGCGAGATTGCCCACGAAGATCGGCTCGTTGGATCTGGCTCGATGTGCTCGACAAGTTGACGAACGACCGGGGCTGGGCCCGAGCGCAAGCGCACAAAGCCGCGTTGAATGGCCGCTCGTCGCGCGGCCGAGTCCTCCGGGAAGTGGCAGACCAGATAGTCCACCGGCGCTGCTTGTGCGACGGCGCGGAGGAGTCGGCGCGCTGTCGAGCGATCTCCGGGCCGGACCAGCAGGTCGCACACAATTGAGATCCACGAGCGTTGTCGCCGGCGAACACGGAAGAACGCCATCCCGGCCAGGCGCCCGTCCTGATACTCCCGAACCGCCCGGTAGACAGGCAAGGTCCCGTACCGCCAGGTCAAATAGTCCAGATCCCTCACCGTCGCAAGCCGCCCATCCGCGTGCTCGATCTGTGCGAGAAGGGTTGCGACCTGCTCGCGGTGGCTAAGCGCGTTGGCCGCCGACTCTGCCTCGATCGCCGGACTCCCCCGAAGCAGTCCCGACCGCGTCCCATGGCCAACCAGCGTGACTGCGCTGCGCAATGGCGCTCGTGGGCGAACCAACAAAGCAAACACGTCGAGCTCCCGTCCCCCCGCCGTGAGGCTTCCCCTGCGGCTCAATTCGTTCGGGGCGTTAAACGTGAACGCCACCTCTGGCACAAAGCGCACGGTTGCCTCGCGTACCAGCCCCGCATAAACCCCCTGGCCTCGGTAGCGGCGATCGACAGCGACGTCGACCGCGCGCAGCACCTCGAAAACGGTGGCACCCGCGGTCACTTTCCACTGCATCCACGCGGCGAATCCGACCAGCGTGCCATTAGTCTCAGCGACCATCATCACCGAGCGCCCAGCAGGGTTCGCCAGGTGCTTCCAGCGAAACGCAGCCCCCGGATCCTGATCCTCAACCAGGCGAGGCCACGTACCGAACGCGGCCTGCAGCAGCCCGAGCACACCCGGCTCATCATCGTCGCCATACGGTCGGATGTGGACCAACTGGAACCCCGCACTCATCGCTTGAGCGATGCACTGATCCGAAGCTGCCGTCCAGCACTGTGCAATCCGCCCGC
>JBAQGP010000923.1:0-1843 GCA_049287845.1 Solirubrobacteraceae bacterium
TGCGGCAGCTGCTGCAGCGGCGGCTGCCTCGGCCTCCTGGCGAGCCTTCTCCTCGGCCTCCTGGCGGGCGTGCTCCTCGGCATCGCGACGAGCCTGCTCCTCGGCCTCACGGCGGGCGCGCTCCTCGTCCTCCTGACGCTCGCGCTCCAGGCGGGCGCGCTCCTCCTCGGCACGGAAGACGTTGTGGCCCTGGCTGACAACGTCGCCGATCGCCCCGGTGATGGCCGCGCACGAGCGGATCGCATCGTCGTTACCGGGGATCACGTAGTCGATCCCCTCGGGATCGCAGTTGGTGTCGACGAGCCCGATGATCGGAATCCGCAGCCGCTGAGCCTCACGCACGGCGATCGCCTCGACCTTGAGGTCGATCACGAACACCGCGTCGGGCACGCGCTGCATGTTCTTGACGCCACCGAGGTTGGCGCGCAGCTTCGCCAGGTCGGCCTGGGCCGCCATCCGCTCGCGGGTCGGCAGCAGCTGCAACTGGCCCTCGGCCTCGAAGCGCTCGAGATCGTGCAGGCGCTTGATGCGCAGCGAGATCGTCTGGAAGTTCGTGAGCAGACCACCGAGCCAGCGGTGGTTGACGAAGGGCATGTCCGCCTCGCTCGCGATGTCCCTGACGGCATCGCGCGCCTGCTTCTTGGTGCCGACGAACAAGACGGTGCCGCCCCGGCGCGCCAGATCGTCGGCGAACCGGCGCGCGTTGTTGAGCAGCGCGTCGGTCTGCAACAGGTCGATGATGTAGATGCCGTCGCGCTCTCCGAAGATGAAGCGGCGCATCTTGGGGTTCCAGCGTCGCGTCTGGTGGCCGAAGTGAACGCCGGCCTCCAGCAGCTCCTTGATGCCGATCTCAGCCACTGATCCTGCTCCCTTGTGATTGTCGTGACTACTGCCCGCCGGGCGGATGGGCGCCTCCGGCTCACTGCCGGAGGAGGGTCGCCGTCCGCGATCGACGGGGTCGAAGGAATTTGTTCGAGTCTACGCAAGTTTTTCTGGGCGCGGTCGTTGAAGGGGTCAGGCGAGTCGTCGCCCCCTACCACCGCGGCGACTCGTCAGCGCGAACCGAACCTCCCTTCCCCTACCTCCGGTGGTCGGTTCGCAAGCATCATCGGCGGGGCGGCTTTGGACGGGCCGCCCCGCCGTCTTTTACTCTCCCTGTCCTCCAGTCTCCGCCCGGGCCAGCGCGGCCGCCAGATCCTCGGGCAGCGGCGACGTTGAGTCCACCGCCTCGCCGGTTACCGGATGCGCGAAGGCCAACCGCGCGGCGTGCAGGAACTGGCGCTCGAGCCCGTATTCGCCGGCCGTGCCGTACTGGGCATCACCGCACACCGGGTGACCGATGGCGGCCATGTGGACCCGGATCTGATGGGTACGGCCGGTGTCCAGGACCACCCGCAGGAGCGTCGCGCGCGGCAGCAGCCGCTGCACCTCGAAGTGGGTGCGCGCCTCACGCGGGTCGTCGGTGTCGATCGACATGAGCACGCGGTCGTGGCGATCGCGGCCGATCGGCGCTTCGATCGTCCCGGTGCGAGCCGGGGGACGCCCCTCGACGAGCGTCAGGTACTCGCGACGCAGTCCCCGCGCCGCCAGCAGCGCCTTGAGCTTTCGATGCACCTCGTCTGACTTGGCCACCACGAGCAGGCCCGAGGTATCGCGGTCCAGACGGTGCACGATCCCCGCGCGATACGGGTCCTCACCCCCGGCGGCCCGCCCGGCCAGGGCCTGGGCCAGCGTGCCGGTGCGATGGCCGCGCGCCGGGTGCACCACCAGGCCGGCCGGCTTGTCGACGACGAGCAGGTACTCGTCCTCGTAGGTCACCTCAAAGCGCACCGCCGGGTCGGGC
>JBAQGP010000924.1:0-2491 GCA_049287845.1 Solirubrobacteraceae bacterium
TGACGGCCGCGAGGCCACCGCGCATGCCACGCTGATCCACGGTGGTCGGCGGACCGCGGTGGCGCGCGCCGAGGTGTTCGACGCGGATGGTCGCGCGATCGCCGTGGCCAGCGGCTCGGCGATCGTCGAGCGCGTCGAGTCGTGACCCGTCTGCGCTCGCTCGCGCTCGTCGGGCTGGCCCTGGCGCTCTGTGGCTGCGGAACAAGCGCCGTGCGCCACGGCACCGTCCAGCGCACGCCATCCCCGGTGACGGCGCTGCGCCGGGGCCCCCCGATCCATATCGCAGTGATCGTCATGGAGAACGAGGAGTACGGCGACATCATCGGGTCGCAGCAGACCCCGTTCATCAACACGCTGGCACGCCGCTACGCGCTGGCGCGGTCGATGTACGCGATCACCCACCCGTCGCTGCCCAACTACCTGGCCCTGACAGGCGGCGACACGTTCGGGATCGACAGCGACTGCACCGACTGCCGGGTGGCGTCGGCCACCAGCCTGTCGGACCAGCTCAGCGACGCGCGCCTGTCCTGGAAGGCGTACATGGAGGGTCTCCCCCGCCCCTGCTACCGCGGTGCGCGCGCCGGCGACTACGCCAAGAAGCATGACCCGTTCGTGTACTACGGCCGGGTGGTGCAGAACCCCGTGCAGTGCGGCCACGTCGTCCCGCTGACCCAGCTCGCCCATGACGAGACGGCACGCACGCTGCCCCGATTCACCTGGATCACACCCAACCTCTGCCACGACATGCACGACTGCGCGCCATCGCGGGGCGACGCGTTCCTGGCCCGGCTCGTGCCGCCGCTGCTGGCCGCGCTCGGGCGGCGGGGCCTGCTGGTCCTCACCTGGGACGAGGGCACGACCGACGATGGCTGCTGCCGACGGGCCGGCGGCGGCCACATCGCCACGATCCTCGCCGGGCCGGCCGCGCGGGGCGGAGCCCGGCTCAGCGCCCCGGTTGACCAGTACTCGATCCTCCAGACGATCGAGGACCTGCTCAAGCTTCGTCGCCTGCGCGGAGCCGCGTGCGCGTGCACGCCGTCACTGGCGCCTCTGCTGTCGGGCGTTACACGCTCGAGGAGCTCTCGCTGACCGCATCGGGCAGCCCGGCGTCGTCGACCTGGAGGGTGGGTCCAAACCCGATCTCCAGCAGCGCTCCGCCGCCGGCAGCGTTCGCCGCACGCACGAAACCGCCATGGGCGTCGGCGGCCTGGCGCACGATGGCCAGGCCCAGTCCTGACCCGGGCTGGGCGCGGGCGTCGCGGGCGCGGTGGAAACGATCGAACACGAACGGGAGGTCCTCCTCGTGGAAGCCCGGGCCGTGGTCGCGGACGGTCAACGTGCCGTCGGTCAGCGTCACCTCGATGGCGCCTCCCGACTGCCCGTACTTGGCGGCATTGTCGAGGAGGTTGCCCACCGCCCGCGCGATCCGGTCGCCCTCGCCGTGCACCAGCGTGGGTTCCACCGACGCCGAGACGGTCAGCTGCGGCGCCCGGCGCCGCGTCCGCTCCACCGCGGCCGCGACGATCTGGTCGACAAGGACCTCGGCCTGCTCACCGGCAGGCTTTGAGCCGCGCGCGAGCTCCACCACGTCGCCGACGAGCGCGGTGAGCTCGTCGAGCTCCTCGATCACGTCGCGGCGCAGCGCCTCGCGGTCTGGCGCCGACAGCAGCTCCTCATCGCGCATGAGCTGGAGGTTGGCGCGGATGGTGGCGATCGGCGTGCGCAGCTCGTGCGAGGCATCGGCGACGAGGTTGCGCTGGGACTGCACCGAGCGCTCCAGCGCATCCAGCGTGCGGTTGAAGGTCTGGGCCAGCCGGGCCAGCTCGTCGCCGCCGTGGACGTCGAGGCGCTCGGAGTCCAGCCGGTCAGGATTGGCGGCGATCGTCTCCGTCTGGCGGGTGAAGCGTGCGATCGGCGACAGCGCCGTGCGGGCCACGAGCAGGCCCAGCAGGGCGGCCAGCGCGATTCCCGCAGCGGCGATGACCACAAGCAGGAGCAGCTGGCTGCGCAGGGCGTGGTCCACGTCGGTGAGGGGCAGCGCGACCAGAAGCGCTCCGCGGTCTCCGATCCCGGTGGCGAGGACCCGGATCTCGGTCCCGCCGACGCTCATCTCGGTGAAGGAGTGGCCGGTGCCGCGAGCGGCAGTCGCCTTGAAACGAGCGGTGAGGGGGATCCGGTAGGTCTGGCCCGGGGGAACGTAGACGGTCCCGTCGCGCCGGATGAGCATGACCGTCCCGGCGGGTCCGCCGAACGCGGGGCCGCGATGGTCGGCCAGACCCAGACCCTCGTCGAGGTCATCGCGGTCGATCCCCTTACCGCCGCGGCCCGGCGGGCCGGAGGAGGCACCGGCACCGGGTGGCGGGGCGTCGTTGCCCGGGTGGTGGACGATACCCGTGGTGAGGTTCCGCAGGGATTGGTCCACCTGGCCGTTGAGCTGAGCTCGGGTACCGGCGTAGGCGGAGATGGCCACCGCGATCACGGCGATCGCCAC
>JBAQGP010000925.1:0-3699 GCA_049287845.1 Solirubrobacteraceae bacterium
GAGATCCCGTGGATCGAACACGCCCTCGCCCACGGCGTCGATTGCGATGCGACCGTCGCGCAGCAGGATCGGCGCGGCGCTCACGATGCTCGTGTGCGGGGTCAGCGGGAAGGGGCCGCCGTTCATATCGGTCCTGACAGCGGTCAGCGGCGAGTCTAAGCGCGGTCTCGCGCAGCTCTGTGAAAGGCTCGTGACCCGCCGCGCAGGCCGCGTGTCCCACTACCGGTGCGACTTGACTCTCTGACTATTATCAGAGAATGACCGCCGCTGCGACTGACCCGGATCCCGAGGTCGAGCAGGTCCGGCGCTTCAACCGGGCCGTGACCCAGCGCGTCGGCGCGCTCAGCGATCGATACCTGGCGCGGTCACGCCCGCTCTCGGCCTGTCGCGTCCTGTGGGAGATCGGGGTGGAGGGCGTCGAGGTCCGAGCGCTGCGCGCCAGGCTGGACATGGACTCCGGTCAGCTCAGCCGGCTGCTGCGCGGGTTGGAGGCCGACGCGCTCGTCGAGCTCGTCCCCAGCCCCGCCGACGCCCGGATCCGCGTCGCGCGGCTGACGCCGTCGGGGATGGCCGAGCGGCGGGTCCTCGACGACCGCAGCGACGAGCTTGCCCGGTCCATTCTCACGGCGCTTGACTCGGTGCAGCGTGAGCAGCTCGTGGCCGCGATGCGCTCCGCCGAGCGTCTGATCACCGCATCGCTCGTGGAGACCCTGGTCGTCGACCCCGAGCACCCGGACGCGAAGCGCTGCCTGCGCGCGTACATCGCCGAGCTCAACCGCCGGTCCGACGTCCCGTTTGACCCGAGCAACGGGTCCACCGCGGAGCCCCACGAGGTCCGGCCGCCGGCGGGCGCTTTCCTGGTCGCCTATCTCAACGGCGACGCGGTCGGCTGCGGTGCGGTGAAGCACAGGCCCGGCGGCCCCACCGACATCAAGCGCATGTGGGTGGCCGAGTCCGCCCGCGGGCTCGGGATCGGCCGGCGGCTGCTGCGCGAGCTCGAGGCGCTCGCCCGAGAGAGCGGCGCCCGCGTGGTCCAGCTCGAGACCAACGCCGCCCTCGTCGAGGCGATCGCGATGTATCGCTCAGCCGGCTACGCCGAGGTCCCGGCCTTCAACGAGGAGCCGTTCGCGCACCACTGGTTCGCCAAGCCGCTCAGCCGCGCCGAGACGGAGGCCGTCACCGCGGCTGCGCCCCCCTCGGCGTCGTGAGCGCACGGGCAGGCTGACCCTGCCGGTACGCCGCAACCGCCGCCCGGCCTCGATGGCTGCCGATTCCAAGCGGGCAGCCTCCTCGCGCGTCGCGGGCCGCCTGCTGTTCTGAATCGATGGGCTCGCCATCAGGCCGCCTGGCGCTGCAACGGCATTGCTGATTCCTCGGCGGCGAGGGCCACCGGCTCGGTCAGCGGCTCGGCCCCCTTTCGCGACGCGGGCGTGCGCAGCACCGCCACCGCGGTGGCGATCGCCGCGATCACGGCCACCACGCCAATCCCGAAGGCGAGGTGATAGCCGCCGATCAGTGAGTCGGCCACCGTGTGATGCTCGGCCAGCAACGCCTTGGAGTGGTTGGTGGCGATGGTGCCGAGCACGGCGAGCCCCAGTGCGCCGGCTACCTGCTGGGAGACGTTCGTGATGCCCGAGCCGAGCCCCGCGTCCTGCGCCGGAACCTCTGCCATGGCGATCGAGAGCAGCGGCATGAAGGCGTTGCCGATGCCCAGGCCGATGGCGAAGAAGGCGAAGAACACGGTGGGGAAGAAGCTCGTGTGCACGCCGGTGGTCTGCAGGAGCAGCAGTCCGGCGATGACGCTGACCATCCCCGGGACGAGCACGCGCATCTGGCCGAACCGCTCGACCAGGCGCGCGGTGACGCCCGTGGAGAGGATCCCCACCGTCACCGTCCAGGGCAGGAAGGCCATGCCGGTCTGCAGCGCGCTGTAGTGGCGGACGTGCTCCAGGTACAGCGTGCCCAGGAAGAACGTCGAGTACATGCCGGTGACCAGGAGGCCGCGCACCGCGCTGGACCCGACGAGGCCCCGCAGCCGGAGGATGCGCAGCGGCATGATGGGGTTCTCGATCCGCGACTCCAAGGTCAGAAACAGGGCCATGAGCACGGCGGCCAGCGCGCCGAACCCGAGCACCTGTGGCGAGCCCCAGCCGTGGTTGGTGGCCTGCACGATCGCGTACACGGCCGTCATCAGCGACACGGTCACCAGGACCGAGCCGAGCCAATCGACGCCGTGCTCGAGGCCGATGCCGCGGTCATCGGGGATCAGGATCCGGCCGAAGGCCATCGCCGCGAGGCCGATCGGGAGGTTGACGAAGAAGATCCAGTGCCAGTTCAGCGCCTCGGTGAGCGCTCCGCCGGCCAGGAGGCCCAGCGAGCCGCCGGCGACCGCGGTGAACACGTAGGCGCTCATCGCCCGCGCGCGGTCATGCGGCTGGGGGAACTCGGTGACGATGATGGCCAGGATCACCGAGGCCTGCATGGCGGCTCCGACGCCCTGGACGAACCGGGCGGCGATGAGGAAGCCCTGACTCGGCGCGGCGCCACACAGGACCGAGGCGACCGTGAACAGGACGAGCCCGCCGAGGAAGACGCGCTTGCGGCCGAGCAGGTCCCCCAGGCGCCCGGCGAGCAGGAGGAAGCTGCCGAAGGTCACGAGGAAGGCGTTGACGACCCAGGTCAGGTTGCCCTGGCTGAAATGCAGGTCGTGCTGGATCGACGGCAGGGCCACGTTCACGATCGTGGTGTCGAGCACGATCATGAGCTGGGCCAGGCAGACAACCGCGAGGGCCATCCACCGGCGGTCGTTGGTGGGGATGGATGTGGGTGTGGGTGTGGGATTCATGCAGTCCGAAAGTCGGGGGAGGATGGGATCGGTGGTAAACTGGAGGCCACCTCCAGAACTATGTGGAGGCTACCTCCGGTTACTATAGCGGAGGGTCCCTCCGTTTTGTCAAGCGGATTCTCCGAATGACCACATGAGCGCCACCGACAGCCCCACCGACATCCTCATCACCCGTCCCAAGCGCGCGGACGCGCGCCGCAACTACGACAAGGTCATCGCCGCCGCGCGCGAGGCCTTCGCCGAGGGCGGGACCTCCACGTCCCTGGAGGAGATCGCCCGGCGTGCCGCGGTCGGGATCGGCACGCTGTACCGCAACTTCCCCAACCGCCAGGCGCTGCTCGAGGCGGTGTACGTCGGCGAGCTGGAAGATCTGTGCCGCGCCGCCGGCGAGCTCGACGATGCCGAGCCGTGGGACGCGCTCGTGCGCTGGCTGCGGCGCTTCGTCGGGTACATGGCCACCAAGCAGGCCCTGGCCCAGGAGCTTCTGGACTACATGGACCGCGACGCTCCCCTGTTCAAGGGCTGCCGGGCGATGATGTACGAGGCGGGGGGGCCACTGCTGCAGCGGGCCCAGGATGCCGGGGCGGTGCGCCCCGACACGGAGCTCTCAGAGGTCATCCAGATGGTCGGGGGCATCGCCAAGATCCAGGGCGCCGAGCCCGCTCAGATCGAGCACATCCTCGATATCGCGCTCGACGGCCTTCGCTACCGCGGCTAGCGACTAGCCCTTCTCCGCCTCCCCGTGACCGGGCGCGCGAGCGCGCCACCGGCGGGGCGTGCGAGCGTGCCCCGCGCAGCCGCGACGAGAAGCGTGGCGGCGACCGCGGCGACGGCGGCCACGATGAACGCGGGGC
>JBAQGP010000926.1:0-3391 GCA_049287845.1 Solirubrobacteraceae bacterium
GACGTGGTACGCGGCCGCCCGCGCCAGCAGCTCGGGCCCTGCGGCGGCTCCGTTTCCCCTCGCCCAGCGGCGGTCGGCGCCCACCCTTCCCCATACGTTCAGCGCCAGCGTCCGCGGATCGGCGGGCGCGCGCCATCCGTAGAGGTCATGCAGCGCCCGCGCCTCGTCGAAGCTGCGCTGCAGCCAGCCCCACGTCGAGTAGTCGTGGGAGTGGATGACGGCCGCCTCGGGCATGAACACCTTGGCGAACCCCGCCCGCAGCATGTCGTGGGCCAGCGCATGATCCTCTGAGTGTGGGACGGCCTGGAAGCCGACACGCTCCCAGGCCGCGCGCGACACACAGCCGTTGGCGTCGGTGAAGAAGCCGCGCGGTCCCAGCAGCGCGCGCGCCGGCAGGTCGCGCTCGCCCTCGTCGAGTCGATCGACGCGAGTTCGCCCGTCGGGGGCAAAGGCGGCGAACCACGCCGTGAGCTCGCGCGCCACCATCGGGCTGGCCTGCGGCCGGGGCCGGTAGGGGCCGAAGGCCAGGCCCACGTCCGGCGCCAGGGCAAAGGCCCCGAGCAGCCGGCCCAGCCATCCCTCGTCGGCGGGGACCGCGTCCTGGGTGAGGAAGGCGACGTGCTCGCCTTGCGCACGCTCCATGAGCAGGTTGCGCGTACCCCCGTGCGAGAACTGCGCCGGCGCGATCCGGATGACCGTCGCGCCCAGCCGCTCGGCGAGCTCAGCCGAGCCGTCGGTGGATCCCGAGTCGCACACCAGCACCTCCAGTCCGCCGGGAACGCGCTGAGCCGCGACGGCGCGCAGCACCTCCGTGAGGCCCGACCCGGCGTTCCGAATCGGTAGGGCCACGGTGGTGATCGGGCTCACGGGGCCAGCCCCACGAGGTGCCGTGCGGTCAGAGCCCGGCGAGGATCGTGCGCAGCCCGTCGCGCAGCGACACCTGTGCCGTCCAGTGAAGCTCCTCGCGAGCCCGGGTCACGTCCAGACAGCTGCGCCGGACCTCGCCGGGTCGATCGGGCACGAAGGTCGGGTCGGGCAGGGGCTTCTCGGGCGAGACCTCGTTGAGCGCGCGGACGAGGTCGAGCACCGACGTCTCCTGCCCGTGACCGATGTTGACGGGTCCGGTGAGGGCGGTGTCGGCCGCCAGCAGGTTGGCCGCCACGACGTCGGCGACGTCCACCCAGTCGCGCGTCTGGCCTCCGTCCCCGAACACCGTCGGCGCGGTGCCGTCGATCAGATGCCCGCAGAAGATCGCCACCACTCCGGCCTCGCCGTGGACGTCCTGACGGGGTCCGTAGACGTTGCCGTAGCGCAGCGAGACGGTGGACAGCCCATGCAGGCGGGTGTAGAGCGCGCAGTAGCCCTCCGCGCACAGCTTGCTCTGCCCGTAGGGGGCCAGCGGCCGGATCGGGCTGTCCTCGGGCGTCGGCAGGACATCGGCGTCGCCGTACAGGCCCCCGCCCGTAGAGGTGTTGACCACGCGGCGCACCCCGTGGGCGCGCGCGGCTTCGAGCACGTTGATCGTGCCCAGCACGTTGGTCTGGGCATCGTCGGCGGGGCGCTGCACGGAATGACGCACGTCGATCTGCGCGGCGAGGTGGAACACCAGCTCGGGGCGGGCAGCAGCGAAGACAGAGGCGACAGCGTCGGCGTCCCGCACGTCGACGGTCTCAAGCCGGGCTCCCTTCGTCACGGCATCGTCGAGGTTCTCGCGCTTGCCGGTGACCAGCGTGTCGATGACGGTCACGCGGTCGCCCCGCGCCACCAGCGCGTCCACGAGGTTCGATCCGATGAAGCCGGCACCGCCGGTGACGACACAATCCATGGGTGGTGGAGATTACGAACTACCGGGTATCACGGCCGTGCGCCTTGCGCCGCCCGCGCGACGGAGAGCGTTTACGAGCGATATGTGGCGTTTGCAACTTTTCTGACGTTCGTCCAGTAATGGAGGCAACGGCGTAACTTGCGAGCCAAATCCCCGTTCTACGCCTAACCTTCGCGAAATCCATCTCGAATGCGACGAGACCCGACCACATCCATGCGCCCTCAGGGTTCGATAGAACCACAGCCGAACACGCCCGTCATGCCGCCCGAGACGTGCGACGTCCTCGGCGTGCCCCTCGGGCTGATCGACTACGACGGCGCACTGGACTGGATCGACGAGACGGTGCAGGCGCGCCAGCGGGGCTACGTCTGCGTCTGCAACGTGCACACCGTGATGGCGTCAGCCGAGGACCCGCCGCTGCGCTCAGCCCTGCTCGGCTCCTCGCTCAACGTCCCGGACGGGCAGCCGCTTGTGTGGGCGCTCAACCTGCTCGGCCACTCGCTTGATGATCGCGTCTATGGCCCGGAACTGATGGCGCGCTACTGCGCGCGGGCAGTCGACTCCGGCCAGCGTATGTATCTCTACGGCGGGCGCAACCAGGGCGCGCTCGTCCAGCTCGCGCTCAACCTGCGCCAGCGCTTCCCCGGCGTGCGGATCGTCGGTGGCTACTCCCCGCCGCACCGCCCCCTCACCCCAGAGGAGCGCGAGGCCGTGATCAAGGAGATCAACGGCTCCCGTGCCGACGTCGTCTGGGTCGGGATCGGCGTGCCCAAGCAGGAGAAGTGGATGGCCGACATGCGCGATGAGCTGGAGGCGCCGGTGCTGGTCGGAGTGGGGGCGGCGTTCGACTTCCACGCAGGCCTCGTGCCCCAGGCGCCCAACTGGCTCCAGGAGTATGGCCTGGAGTGGGCCTATCGGCTGGCCCACGAGCCTCGTCGGCTGTGGCGGCGCTACACGCGCTACAACCCGCGCTTCGTCGGCGCCTTCGCGCGCCAGCTGCGCGAGCATCGCCGCGAGCTGTCCCGGTCGGGCTGACCGCGCCTGCGCCGGCAGCGACGCCGGTCCCGGGCAGAATCTCCGGTGGTGTCATCTGAGCCGACAGCCACGATCGTCGTCCCCACCAAGCGCCGGGCGCACTACCTCGACGTGGCGCTGGCCAGCGTCGTGCCCCAGGCGCAGGCGGCCGGCGCCGAGGTCCTCGTCGTCAACGACGGTGGCGACCCCGCGACCGACGCGGTGGCCCATCGCCACGGCGCTGCGGTGGTGGCCTCCCGGCCCCCTGGCGGGCTCAACGCCGCCCGTAACCTCGGCATCGACACCGCCCGCTCCGAGCTGGTGGTGCTCATCGACGACGACGTCTCGGCCCCCGAGGGCTGGCTTGAGGCGGTGCTGACGGGAGCGGCCTCGGCCCCCGAGGTCGACGTCTTCGGCGGCCCCATCCGGGCCGCGCTGGAGGGCGGGGGACCTCGCAGCTGCGGCCGCGAGAGTGCCCCCATCACCACGCTTGACCTGGGGAGCGCCGACCGCGACGTTCCCCTCGTATGGGGCGCCAACATGGCCCTGCGC
>JBAQGP010000927.1:0-1547 GCA_049287845.1 Solirubrobacteraceae bacterium
GCGCGGGTGCGCAAGCAGGGTTACGCGCTGGTACGTGAGGAGCACACGCTCGGAATCTCCGCCATCGGTGCCGTCATCTCCGACGGGCAAGGCGCGGTCGCCGCCGTGAGCGTCCCCGTCCCGACGCAGCGCCTCGAGGGCAGGGAGAAGCAACTGGTCACCGCCATGATCGCCACCTGCCGGCAGATCAGCAGCGTCCTCAGCGGCTGACCGCCCCCGGGGTGCTCGCCGCGTAGAGCCCGGGCAGGAACCCGCACAAGAACGCGCACTCCTCGTGGACGTGACGGGTGCGGCCAGCTGTCGCACGGTCGAGATCCATTCCAGGATTGGCGCTCAGCCAGAACGAGCTGCGTAACTCGGTCCCGTAATCACGGCGGATGCCGAGGTGGACGAACCGGGCCGCGACCTCGGGGCGGGGGCGACCGCCGTCATCGTGCATGTGGACGACGGCGCAGATCACGACCCCCACGTCATGGCGCTCAAACCGACGCCAGTCGAACCAGAGCGCTCGCGGCGCGAATGTGATGTCGGCGCGCATCGGCGAGCCCACACCGCCAAACGTCTGGCGGGTCATGTGCGTCGCGCCCACGTAACGGCCGGGCTCCCAGCCCGACACCCAGGCGAACTCCTCATGGTCCCGCGGATGCCACTGCATGTACGTGTCGTGCTCCATGTGCCCGAACCACCACTCGTACATGTCAGTCGTCACGCCGTCCAGCCGGTCGACGATGTGCACGCGCACCTGCCCGTCGGGCAGCTGCTCGACGGTATCGCGATCGTGTCCCGGGAGCATCAGGTCGTTGGTCTGCTCAAACAGCATCGACGGTCATCTCCTCGACATCGCGGTGGTCGGCGATCGGCGCGACGAGCCCTTCGAGATCGATCGCGATGTCGTCCGTGGGTGGCGCGTCTCGCTCGTGGACGTCAACAGCGAGCTGGCGCCCGGTGAACGGGCAGTACCACGCCGTGAGCGCGAGACCGGGGTGCAGCTCCGGATCGTCGATCGCCACCGAGCGAGCTGCGGAGCGCCAAGCGGTGGTGCCGCGGACCAGCAGGTGTCCGGCGGATCGCACCTCCCACGTCCCATCGGCGTTGTGCAGGCGCAGCGACGGTCCGAGCGGGAGCCCCGCGTCAGCCGGCCCTGCCGCCACGGCTTCCTGCGGCTCCCGGCCTCCCAGCCGCCGCCGCCGCACGTCGAGGCGATGAGCGCTGGTGGCCATCGCGTCGATCCCCCCTGAGCCGATGACGCCGTAGACATCGCGCGCGTGCTCGGTTGAGATCACGCCGTCGCGCACGTCGCGCCAGACGAGCTCGGGGTCCCGGTCCAGGGGATCGCCGACGCCGCCACCGCCCTGCCAGCTGACGGCGAACACATCGCCTGCCGCCATCGGCATCATCCCGGGCTTGGGACCGAACGTCACCCACGAGCCGCCCAGCTCGGCTGGGTCGTCCGGCCGGCCGCGTTGCGGGTACGCGCCGGGCGAGAGCACCCGGCGGCCCATTCGCTGGTTGACCATGGCTCCCGGCTGACCACCGAAGATCCCGGC
>JBAQGP010000928.1:0-3124 GCA_049287845.1 Solirubrobacteraceae bacterium
CTATGACGCCGCTGGCGCCGACGAGCTGGTGTTCCTCGACATCACGGCCACGTCGGACAGGCGCGCGACCGTCGTCGAGCTGGCGCGCCAGGCCGCCGACGAGCTGTTCATCCCGTTCACGATCGGCGGGGGGATCCGCTCGGTCGCCGACGCGCAGGCGGTCCTCGACGCCGGCGCCGACAAGGTTTCGGTCAACTCGGCAGCGCTGCAACGGCCCGAGCTGCTCGACGAGCTCTCGCAGAGGTTCGGCGCCCAGTGCGTGGTGCTGGCGATCGACGCCAAGCAGACCGACTCGGAGCCCACGAACCCCGGGTGGGAGGCCTACCTGGCCGGAGGCCGGACGCCCACCGGGCGTGACGCGGTGCAGTGGGCACGCGAGGCCGAGAACCGCGGCGCGGGCGAGATCCTGCTCACCAGCATGGACCGTGACGGGACCAACGCGGGCTATGACCTTCCGCTCACGCACGCCGTGGCCAAGGCGGTGGGCGTGCCTGTGATCGCCTCAGGAGGGGCCGGCCGGCTTCAGGACCTGACCGATGCCGTGCAGGCGGGAGCTGACGCCGTCCTGCTGGCGTCGATCCTGCACTACGGCCATCACACGGTGGGCGAGGTCAAGCGCTTTCTGGCGGACAGCGGTGTTGCGGTCCGGCCAGAGCGGGACTCCTGACAGCGCTCACGCCGTAGCGTGACCGACGAAGCTGATCAAGTTTTTCTTGGGAACCGGAGCTGCGAGCGGCCGCGCGCTTACGCGGCCTCTTCGACGTACCCTGCCGCAGAGCACGTATCGCAATACGCGGCGGGAGGGACGCGCGGCTCATAACAGCCGGGACGGCAGCAGGTCGAGGAACGCTTGGGCCGGCCTCGACCGATGCGGGCGGCAGCGGCATCCTTGAGCTCCTCGCGCATGCGATCAAGCTCCGCCGCGTGCTCGGCGCAGAACCGACGGCCCTTCTCGGCCGGCTGCGTACAGTGACTTCCACTACGACAACGCATAGACGTATAATGATAGCAAGAAGCCCCTGCATCGGGCCGTATTAGCGGCGGATTAGGCGCCCCGGCGGTTGGCGCGGCAATGTTGGACGCACTCCGATCGGCCGTGGTTGCGGGGCTTTGGGGCCGGGCTTCCGTCTCGGAGACGGGACGCTCACTTCTTCTGTTTGTTCTTGGGCGCGGCTGGGCGATTGGCGTTACCGACGGCGTGCCTGGCCGTCCGGGGCGTGCGGTGCTGCGGCCTCGCGTGCGTTGCGTGGCGAGCCTTGGGGTGGTGCGTGACGTGCGGCTTGGGCGCCGCGCCCGGCAGGAGCTGGTAGATGCGCAGGTAGCCGTCGAGGTAGAGCGCGTGGTAGTCGGCGATGATCGGGGTGAATGCGCCGTCGGGAAATGAGAACACCTGCTGCCCGTTGACGACGTTGAGGCCGGCAGTGGTCTTGGAGCCCAGGTCCGAGAAGTAGACGACGTTGCCGATGACCGTGGAGGAACCCGAGATCCGGCCCTGAGTGGCGTGCTTCCAGCGCACCGCGCCCGACTGCGCGTTGAAGGCGTACATGTTGCCGTCGTAGGAGCCGACGTAGACCGTGGGGCCGACGCCCTTGGGGTCGGCCAGCGAGGCGGACGCGTAGACATAGGAGCCCGTCGAGGTGGCCCAGGCCAGCGCGCCGTTGAGTGCGCCGAAGGAATACACCCGTCCGTCGGTATTGCCCATGTAGACCCGCCCGAAGGCGACCGCCGGCGTGGCATAGAAGTTGCCGCTGCCAAACCCGAAGTGCGTGCCGCTGGTTCCGACCGCCCAGACCTGGCGGCCGCTCACCGAGTTGACGGCGTAGGCGCGCCCGGAGTAGTCGCCGAAGTAGAGGACACCGCCGGAGAGCGCCGGGCCGCCCTTGATGGCCCCGCTGGCGTGATAAGTCCAGTACAGATGGCCGTTGGCGACGTTGCGCGCGTACAGGTTCCCGCCCTGATCGCCGAAGTAGACGGTGATCCCGTGGACGATGGGCGAGGACTCCGTGCCGGGGCCCACCGGTCGCGACCACACGATGTGGCCGTTGTTCATGGACAGGGCCACGAAGCGGCCGTTACCCGGTGAGTGCCCGCTCTGCGAAAGCGCGGGCATCACGACCAGCCCCGCCTTGGGCGCGATCGCCGGGGACGCCGCGCACAGCGTGCCGATCTTCTTGAACCACTTCACATGACCGGTGCGGATATCGATCGCCCGCGCCGAGCAGTCATCGTCGAGGACGAACAGCGTCTCGTGGTAGATGACCGGGGGGAATTCCAACAGCGCTCCGTCGGTGAACGTCCAGCCCACGTGCAGCGGCGGCGCCAGGTTGAGCGGCGCAGCGAAGAAGCGCGTGCGCCCAGCATTGAGCCCGTACCAGGGCCACTGGAAGTTGTTCACCTGCTTGGAGGCACGTGGCCGGGGCGCCGGAGCGGTCGATGTCGTCGGAGTGGTGAACTCCAGGTTGGGGTGCGAGACGTTGCCGGGGGCGTGCGCAAGAACGAACGCCACCGCCGCGCCCGCTATCGCCAAAGCGACTGCCGCCGCCAGCAGCCCGCGCCACAGCCAACGCCGTGAGACGGGGGGCATTGGCGGAAATCGTAGACGGACCTCTGCCCCGACGCGCCGCGAAGCGCGACATCATCCCCGACGATGACGCCTTCAATCGCAAACGGCCTGCTCAGGCGCTTCTCGGAGCTGCCCGCCGCTCGTCCGCTGCTCGCGCGGCTGGACGAGGTCGAGGGCGTCTACCTCGTCGGCGGCGCCGTCCGCGACCTGCTGTTGCAGGCGGAGCCGCTCGATCTGGACCTGGTGATCGACGGCGAGCTGCAGTCCGTCGCGGCGCTGCTGGGTCCGCCGGAGCGCGTCCACGACCGCTTCGAGACACGCACCATGTCGCTGGAAGGATTCACCTACGACCTGGCCCGCGCGCGCCGGGAGACCTACGCGCATCCCGGCGCGCTGCCCACAGTCGCGCCGGCCGGCATCGAGGAGGACCTCCGCCGCCGCGACTTCACCGTCAACGCCCTGGCGCTGGGGCTGAGCGGAACCGGTCGCGGACGGCTGCTGGGCGTGCCGCACGGGCTGCAGGACGTCGAGGCGCGCCGGCTGAGGGTGCTCCACGACCGC
>JBAQGP010000929.1:0-7605 GCA_049287845.1 Solirubrobacteraceae bacterium
CGCCGCATCCTGATCGACCGGCGCGTCGCCGGCCAGGCTGTGGCCGCCGGGCCCGACCAGCCACACCTCCAGGCGCGTCTCTCGGCGCAAGAGCTCGACGACGGCGCCGTAGCCCTCGCCGCGAGCCAGCTCCTCCAGCAGCCGGCGCAGCCGCATCAGCTGAAGCCGGACCGTCGCGTCCGAGGCGCGGTTGCGCTCCATCACGCACTCACCGATCGCGCTGAACGGCAGGTCCGCCGGCACCTCGACCAGCGGGAGGTCGGCCTCGCGGCAGGCCTGCACCACGGCCGGCGGGGTGACCGCGCCCACCTCGCCGACGCCGTAGCCAATCGCCACCACGCCCGCCGCTCGGGCCTCCTGCACCCAGTCGCCCGGATCGGTGGTGGTCAGCCACAGCCCGTTGGTGAGCAGCAGCTCACCGGGAAAGGCGTACTGGGCGGGATGGTCAAGATCTGAGACGTGGACGCCGCGCAGCAGACGGTCGTGGTTGCGGGCGTCGACGAGCACGCGCAGGCGCAGCGAGGAATCGGCGGCAAGGGCGGCGACCGTGCAGGAGCTCATGTGCCTCGCCTGTACGCTATCCCAATCACACGGCCGCAGTCTCGGTCGTTGACCCAATGGCTGCGCTGATCGGCGCTGCCTAGGCTCGCGCCTGTGAGGGGCCACTAGCTTGTCCGCCGCGCTCGTCACCGGAGGCAGTTCGGGGATCGGCGCTGCCTGCGCCGCGCGCCTGGCCGCCCACGGCCATCAGGTGGCCGTCGTCGATCTCGCGCCCGTGGTGGCGGATGCCGTCGCGCTGAGCCTGATCCTCGACGTCCGCGACGGACCGGCAATCGCCGATGCCGTGGACCGGGTCGAAGCCGAGCTGGGCGCGATCGACTACCTGATCACCGCGGCCGGCCACTACCGCGCGGCCAACATCGCCGAGTCCGACGAGGCGGAGTGGCGGCGCATGCTGGAGGTCCACGTCGGCGGCACCGCCAACGCGTGGCGCGCCGTGGTGCCGCGGATGCGCTCGCGCGGGCGCGGCGCCATCTGCGCCATCGGCTCAGAGCTCGGGATCATCGGCGACCCGTCCGCGCCGCACTACGCCGCCGCCAAGGGCGCCATCCACGCCATGGCCAAGAGCCTCGCGGTCGAACTCGCGCCCGACGGCATCCGCGTCAACTGCGTCGCCCCCGGCCCCACCGACACGCCCCTGCTGGGCGACGACCCGAACACGGCCGGCTATGCCGACGCGCTCCCTCTGGGACGCCTGCTGCAGCCCGACGAGATCGCGGCGGCGGTCGCATTCGTTCTGCTCGAGGACACAAACTTCGTCGGCCAAGTCGTCTCGCCCAACGCGGGGGCGGTGCTGTGACGGCGGTGTCGGGGTTGACGGGATTGCACGGCTTGGAGGGTCGCGTCGCGTTCGTCACGGGGGCGGGGCAGGGCATCGGCCGTGCCACCGCGCTGCGCCTGGCGCGGGAGGGCGCGTCAGTCTGCGTCAACGACATCGACCCGGAGACCGCCGGCGCCGTGGCCGACGAGGTCGGCGGGTTGAGCGCGCCCTGCGACGTGAGCGACCTGGGCGCGTTGCGCGAGCAGATCGCCCTCTGCGAGCGCGAGCGAGGCCCCATCGACCTGCTCGTGGCCAACCACGCGTTCATGGTGATGGCGCCGTTCGTGGCGCACGGCGAAGCCGAGTTCGCGCGCACGCTCGAGGTCAACCTGCTGGGGACGGCGTGGCTGATGTCGCTGTGCGCGCCCGCGATGGCGCGGCGTGGCTACGGCCGGATCGTCGCCATCGCCTCGGAATGGGGGCAGATCGGCTGGCCCAATGCCACCGCCTATGCCGCCACCAAGGGCGGGATCATCGCCCTGGTCAAGAGCGTGGCTCGCCAGTACGCGCGCGCAGGCGTCGCCGTCAACGCGGTCGCCCCCGGCGTGACCGACACCCCACAGCTCGACGTCGACGCCGCCGACGCCGGCCTCACCCACGAGGAGATGGTCACGACCTACGGCCGCGACGTGCCTCTTGGGCGGATCGGGCGGCCCGAGGACATCGCCGCGACCGTGGCGTTCCTGCTCTCCGCGCCGGCGGGCGCCTTCGTGGGTCACGTCCTGGGGCCCAACGGCGGCTCGACCCGGATCTGACGGCTGGCTCATGACCGCGGGTGGTGGGAATCCACATCCAGCGCTGGCCCGCACCGGCACCGGCATCGGCGCCTCGAGCACGTTCTGGATGCCGACGCGCGTGGAGTTCGCCCGCGGGATCGCACGTGACCGGCTCGGGGCGGAGGCGCGCGCGCTCGGGATGGGCGAGGGCTCGGCGATCGAGCGTGCGCTGCTCGTCACCGACCCGGGTCTGCGCGCGGCCGGGGTGTGCGATCCGCTGCTGGAGTCCCTGGCGGGCGCCGGCCTGGTGGCGGAGGTGTTCGACCGCGTCCAGGGCAACCCACGCGACGTGCACTGCCTGGAGGGGGTCGAGGTGGGCCGGTCGGCGAGCGTGCAGATCGTGCTCGGGGTGGGCGGGGGATCGGCGATCGACAGCGCCAAGTGCATCGCCCTGCTCATGACTAACGGGGGCCACCCCCGCGACTGGGAGGACTTCGGCACGCTGCGGGCCGCGCCCCTCCCCGTCCTCGCCGTCCCCACGACCGCCGGGACCGGCAGTGAGGTCTCCCCGTCGGCCATCATCACCGACACCGAGCGCCACAAGAAGATGAACCTGTTCGACCCGCGGATCTGCCCGCGCGTGGCCCTGGTCGATCCAGACCTCACGTTCTCGATGCCCCCGGCGCTCACCGCCGCCACCGGCATGGACGCGCTGTCGCACGCGGTCGACTCGCTGCACTGCGCGCTGGCCAACCCGGCCTCGGACGCGTTGGCGCTGGAGGGGGCGCGCCTCGTCGCGCTCTACCTGCGCCGTGCCGTCGCCGACGGCGGCGACGTCGAGGCTCGCTGCGGGATGATGCAGGCCAGTCTGACCGCCGGGCTGGCAGTGGGCATCACCGACGTCTCGGGCTGCCACTGCCTCGCCGAGTCGATCGGCGCCGTCTACGACCATCCCCATGGCGTCTGCTGCGCCGCGACGATGCCGGCCATCATGCAGTTCAACCTGCCGGACCCGGCCACGGCCGGGCGCTACGCGCGGCTGGCGAGCGCCTTTGGCATCGCCACCGAGGATCTGTCCGTCAAGACCGCGGCCCGTCTCGCCATCGACTACGTCGCCGCCTTGAACGCCGACCTCGGCATCCCGCCCATGGCGCAGCTCATCCGCGCTGAGGACCTGGACCTGCTCGCCGAGAAGGCCGCCGCCAACACGTCGGTGCCGTCCAACCCGCGGCCCGCCGGCGTGGCGGACTTCCGGGAGATGTTTGCGCTGGGGCTCACTTCCGCCCGCTGAGCCCCGGCGTGCCTCTGCGGACAGACCGCGCCGAGCAATCTCGATCTGTCATCGAACGGCTGACGGGAAGGCCGCCACTCTCGGCCTCCTGCGCCCACACTCGACGCGGCTGGATCCGGAGGGTTGTTAGGCGGAGATTAATAGGCGAGGATGCGGGTTCAGACCCGAGCATTTATGGACGGGTTGCTATACCTTCGCGCTTTCCGGACTGAGAGGAGTCTGACGTGAGGTGCAAGATCGGTCATCTGGGGACATGGACCGTCGGGGTGGTGGCAACCTTGGCGCTGGCGGCATGCGGAAGCAGCAACTCCTCGAGCTCGAGCTCGAGCGCCGCGGCCGGCGGAGGTTCGACCTCGTCCAGCGCAGCGACCTCATCGTCGAGCGGTGCCGCGACGACGAGCGCGTCGAGCAGCGGCGGCGCGGTGTCGCCCAGCAACTTCAAGGTCGGGGTGGTGACCGACATCGGTGGTCTGAACGACCACGGGTTCAACCACCTGGCCTACGAGGGTCTGCTGCGCGCGGAGGCCCAGCTCCACATCAAGGGGCGGGTGCTGACCTCCAGCTCGGGCGCTGACTACACGCCCAACCTGACCACCCTGGCCCAGCAGGGCTACAACCTGGTCGTCCCGGTCGGTTTCCTGATGGCCGACGCGACCGACGCGGTGGCCAAGCAGTTCCCGAAGGTCAAGTTCGCCATGGTCGACTCCGACGCGACGGCGGAGAAGGGTGACCCGAAGAACATCGAGGGGCTGCTGTTCCAGGAGGAGCAGGCCGGCTATCTGGCGGGCTATCTCTCCGGGCTGTACGCCAAGGAGCACAACTACAAGACCGTCTCCACGGTCGGCGGGCAGAGCATCCCGCCGGTCAACCATTACATCGCCGGCTTCCAGGCCGGCGCCAAGAAGTCCGACCCGGGGATCCAGACGCTCAACGGCTACTCGCAGGACTTCGTCGACCAGTCCAAGTGCAAGCAGATCGCGCTCAACCAGATCCAGCAGGGCTCCAAGGTCGTCTTCCAGGTGGCCGGCGCCTGCGGGCTGGGGGCGCTGTCAGCGGCCCAGCAGCAGGGCGTCCAGGGCATCGGGGTCGACGCCGACCAGGCGTACCTGGGGTCCTACATCCTCACCTCCGCCGAGAAGAAGGTCGACGTCGCCGTGTTCAACGCGATCAAGAACCTGCTGGCCGGCAAGTTCGCGCCCGGCGCCAATGTCACCAACAACATCGCCAACGGCGGCATCGGCTACGGCAAGATCGGGCCGGCCGGGCTGAAGTTCGCGCCGCAGATCGCCAAGATCTACGGTGAGATCAAGTCTGGGCAGATCGCCAACATCCCCAACACGGTCAAGTAAGACGCAGACGCGATAGTGAATGACGGATAGCCCGCCCTCGACCAGCTCGACGCCGCCGGCGCTCGAACTGAAGGGCATCACGAAGAGGTTCGGCTCGGTCGTGGCCAACGACCGAGTCGACTTCGACGTCCGTGCCGGCGAGGTTCATGCGCTGCTGGGTGAGAACGGCGCAGGCAAGTCGACGCTGATGTCGGTCCTCTACGGCCTCTACCGGCCGACCGAGGGCGAGATCCTCGTCGACGGCAAGCTGGTGGAGGTCGACTCGCCGGCCACGGCGATCAAGCTCGGCATCGGGATGGTGCACCAGCACTTCATGCTGGTGCCGGTGATGACCGTGGCCGAGAACATCGTGCTGGGGCAGGAGCCAAAGCGGGCCGGGGGCATGCTCGACTTCGCGGCTGCGCGCACCCGCGTGCGTGAGCTGTCGGATCGCTACGGGCTGGCCGTCGATCCCGACGCGACGATCGAGGACGTGACCGTCGGCGCCCAACAGCGCGTCGAGATCCTCCGCGCCCTGTACCGGGGTGCGCGCATCCTCGTCCTCGACGAGCCCACCGCCGTCCTCACCGCGCAGGAGGTGACGGAGCTGGTGGGGGTGATCCAGCGCCTCAAGGAGGACGGCACCGCGATCGTCTTCATCAGCCACAAGCTGCACGAGGTGCTGGAGGTGGCCGACCGGATCACCGTGCTGCGCCGGGGCAAGCGGATGGACACGGTGGCGCGCGAGGGGGCCACGGAGCGGAGCCTGGCCCAGCTCGTCGTCGGCCGCGACGTGCTGCTGGCCGTCGACAAGACGCCTTCTCAATCCGGGGAGGCGCTGCTCGCCGTCGAGGACCTCCACGTCCGCGACGATCGCGAGCTGGAGGCCATCCGCGGGCTGTCGCTGTCGGTGCGGGGCGGTGAGATCGTCGCCCTGGCCGGCGTCGATGGCAACGGCCAGCCGGAGCTGGTGGAGTCGATCACGGGTTTGCGCCCGCCCGAGTCGGGCCGCGTGCTCATCGAGGGGCGCGACATCGCCGGGCTGGGGGTGCGCGCCGCGACCGAGGCGGGGATCGCGCACATCGCCGAGGATCGCCACCGCCGCGGGCTCGTCCTCCCGTTCACGCTGACCGAGAACATGGCGCTGCGGGAGTACCGGCGCCCGCTCTTCAGCGCGCGCGGCTGGCTGCGCCTGCGCCGCATGCGCGATCGTGCGCGCCGGCTCCTGCGCGAGTTCGACGTGCGTGGCGGGGGCCCCGAGGCGTTCGCCGTCGCCCTGTCGGGCGGCAACCAGCAGAAGGTGTGCGTCGCGCGCGAGATCGCCTCCGATCCGAAGGTGCTCATCGCCCACCAGCCCACGCGCGGCCTGGACGTGGGCGCGATCGAGTTCGTGCATCGCCGGCTGATCGCCGAACGCGACAAGGGCCGCGCGGTCCTGCTGGTGTCCCTGGAGTACGAGGAGGTTCGCGCGCTGGCCGACCGGATCCTCGTCATCTACGAGGGGCAGATCGCCGGTGAGTTCCCGCCGACGGTGACCGAGGAGACGCTGGGCATCGCGATGACCGGCGGTCACGCGTCCGAGGCGGCAGGGGCAGCGGCATGAGCGGGGCGGGGCCGGCGACATGAGCGGGGCGGGGCCTGATCCTGAGCAGATCGCCGAGGGGGGCGCCCAGCCCGGCGAGGAGGAGGCGCTCGAGGCCTCGCTCACGTCGCCGGCGCGGCTGACGGCGTACCTGCGCCGCGGCGGGATCATCGTGCCGATCCTCACCACGCTCATCGCGTTTCTGGTGGCCGGCGTGGTGGTCCTGCTCACCGGCCACGATCCGCTCAGCACCTACAGCGCGATCTTCAAGGGCACCGGCCTGAACTGGCTGTTTCCCTGGGTGGGGGGAACCGAGCGCTCGGCGGCGGCGCTCGCGCTCCAGCAGACGCTCATCCAGACGACCGCGCTCATCCTCGTCGGCCTGGCAGTGGCGTTCGCCTTCCGAGCCGGGCTGTTCAACATCGGCGGTCAGGGCCAGTACACGGTCGGGGCGATCGTGGCCGTCTGGATCGGCTCGTCGTTCTCGGGCATGCCGGCCGTCCTGCACATCATCCTGGCCATCGCGCTGGCGGCTCTGGCCGGCGCCGCCTGGGCCGGGATCGCCGGGGTCCTCAAGGCCACCGTCGGCACTCACGAGGTGATCTCGACGATCATGCTCAATTGGATCGCGGTCTGGATCGGGGTGTACCTGTTCCAGGTCGGGGGCCCGCTCCAGGACCCAAGCCAGTCCTCGGTTCCGGTGTCCAAGACCGTGGCGGCCTCGGCCAAGCTCCCCGTGTTCTGGGGCCCAGCCCAGCTCCAGGGGCTCGACATCGGGATCTTCATCGCGCTGGCGTTCGTGGTGGTCTTCGCGATCATCATCAACCGCACGCGCCTGGGCTACGAGGTCCGCGCCGTCGGCTTCAACCCGGACGCGGCCAGCTACGCCGGCATGAACGTGGGGCGCAACTATGTCCGCGTGATGCTCATCTGCGGCGCGTTCGCGGGGGTGGCGGCGTCGATGGACATCCTCGGCTGGAAGTACAGCCTGTTCACCAACGACATCCAGTTCTCGCAGATCGGTTTCCTGGGGATTGCGGTGGCCCTGTTGGGGCGCAACACGGCCGGAGGGACGGTGGCAGCAGCGCTGCTCTTCGGAGCTCTGCTCACCGGCACGTCGCAGCGCAACCTCGACCCGACGGTGTTCGACCCCCAGCTGGCCCAGTACCTCACCTACATGATCCAGGGGCTGATCGTGCTGCTGGTATCCACCGACGTGATCGCGCTGCGGGTCCTGAAGGGAGGTCGCGGCATCGCCGTCGGGCTCAGACGCAAGCCCCGCGGGGCGGAGGCGGCGGGCACCGAGG
>JBAQGP010000930.1:0-2974 GCA_049287845.1 Solirubrobacteraceae bacterium
GCTCAGCATCCTCGGCGCCCAGATCCGCCGGGGTCGCCCGGTGGTCGCCATCGACATGAAGGGGTCCCCGGGGTTCGCCGGCCAGCTGCAGCAGGCCGCCGCGGCGGCGGGGCGACGGGTCCGGGTCTTCACGCCCGACGGCCCCGGCCACTGGAACCCGCTGGCCCACGGCAACGCCACCGCGCTCAAGGACAAGCTCATCTCCACCGAGCGCTTTTCCGAGCCTCACTACCAGCGGGCCGCCGAGCGCTACGTCCAGACCGTGCTCACGGTGCTGCATGCGCGGGACCCGGGGACCCCCGCCGGCCTGGACCAGGTCGTGGCCCTGATGGAGCCGCGGCGCCTGGCGGCATCGCTGCGCGGTGTGCCCCAGCCGCTGACCGAGCGGGTGCTCGACTACCTGAGTGGCCTCACCGGCGATCAGGTGAGCGCCGCACGCGGTCTGGGAACCCGGTTGGCGCTGCTCTCGGAGTCCTGCGCCGGTCCCTACCTCCTCCCCGGCGGCCCGCCTGCCCACGCGATCGACCTCCGAGCCGCCCTTCAGGGCGGCGGCGACGTCATCCTGTTCAGCCTCAACTCGAGCGTGTATGGCAAGCTCGCGGCCCAGCTCGGCGCGCTGGCGATCCAGGACCTGGTGAGCGCCTCCGGATACCGGTTGGGGGCCGACGAGGAGCCGGCGACGATCGCAATCGACGAGTTCTCAGCCCTCGGCGAGGACCACCTGCTGGCGCTGCTCGCCCGCGGACGCGAGTCCGGGATCAGCGTGCTCACCGCCACCCAGGAGATGGCCGACCTCCAGCGGGCGGCGTTCGGGTTCCGCGACCAGGTGCTGGGCATCGTCGGAGTGAAGATCGCCCACCGCCAGGACGTTCCCGAGTCGGCGGAGATGATCGCCAAGATGGCGGGGACGCAGTGGGTGTGGGAGGAGACCCAGCACGTGCGCGGCCTGCTGCACCCGGGGAACGGGCCGCGGGCCAGCCGGCGTCAGGTGGAGCGCTTCCTCGTGCACCCCAACGAGATCAAGACGCTGCCGGTCGGACACGCGGTGGCGCTGACCAAGCTGCCCACCTCACAGGTCCGCCGGGTGCGCGTGACGCGGGCGCCCGCCGCGCGTGAGCGCGAAGCCCCGAGCCGGGACTAGTGGGACGTGATCCGTTGGCGTTGCGGCGGGGTATCGGCGCACGTGAAACCACGGTCTATCGATGGGCGGGTATCGGCCGCAATGTTGAAGCCACAGATCCCACACGACGCTCTTGCGGCCCGTGCGATCTGAGACTCAAGCGGGTTGAAGCCTCAGGTCGCACACTCCCAAACGGGCGGGTGTGCGATCCAGCGCTTCAAGATCCGCGGCCACGCCGAACGCCGCCTTCCAAAGGCGTCGTTCGACGTGCGCCCGCGTTGTGCGCCCAGCTCTCAGGGTCCGCCGCGGCGCGCGCGCCAGGCCCCGCGATCAGCCCGCGCCAGGCGTGACGCGGTAGGCGTCAAAGACGGCGTCGATGTTGCGCAGGCGGTTGATCGCCTGATCGAGCGTGCGCGTGTCGCCCACCTCGACGACGAACCGGTTCTTGACCATCGGGTGGTTGACGCTGCAGTGGGCGTCGAGGATGTTGATGCCCGCCTCTGCGAAGGTCCGCGACATGTCCTCCAGGAGGCGGTGGCGATCCCAGCCGTCTACCTCGATCTCGACGCGGAAGGAGGTCTCGGCGTCGCCGTCCCAGGAGACACTGGTGAAGCGCTCGGGGTCCTTCCTGAGCACGGCGACATTGGGACAGTCCTCACGGTGGATGGTGATCCCGCGCCCCAGCGAGATGTAGCCGACGATCGGGTCGCCGGGGACCGGCCGGCAGCACTTGGCCAGCCGCAGCATCACCTCGTCGATGCCCTCGACCGCGATGCCGTAACGCGACGACGAGGTCGTCGGCCGGGTGCGGCGGCGACTCGTCTGGATGAGGTCGTCGGTGGCCGTCGGCTCGGACTCGGCCGCCTCGCCCTGCTTGAGGCGCTGAAGCAGCTTGTTGACCACCGTGGTGGCGGACACCTTGGCCCCGCCCAGCGCGATGTAGAAATCATCGCCCTTGCGGAAGCCCATCTCACGGATCTCGTCGGTGAGCAGCGGCGAGCCGACCACCTTCTGGGCGGGCAGGCCCGCCTTCTTCAGATGCTCCTGCAGCAGCTCGCGCCCGGCGTGCTCGTCGTCACGCCGCGACTCGGCCTTGAAGTACGCCTTGATCTTGTTGCGTGCCCGGGTCGTCTTGACCAGCGCGAGCCAGTCGCGCGACGGACCGCGCTCGCGCTTGGAGGTCAACACCTCGACGATGTCCCCGGAGCGCAGGACGTAGGAGAGCGGGACGATCTTGCCGTTGACCTTCGCGCCGACGCAGCGGTGCCCGACGTCGGTGTGGATGTCGTAGGCGAAGTCCAGCGGCGTCGCTCCGGCCGCCAGCGACTTCACCTCGCCCTTCGGGGTGAACACGAAGACCTCGTCCTCGAACAGATCGACCTTGAGGTTCTCCATGAACTCGCGTGGGTCGGCCATGTCCTGCTGCCAATCCAGCAGCGAGCGCAGCCACTTGAGCTTGCCCTCCGGATCGCGCGGACGTCCGTCGACGGCCGGCGCGCCCTCCTTGTACATCCAGTGGGCGGCGATCCCGAACTCGGCGAGGTCGTGCATCTCGCGGGTGCGGATCTGGATCTCCAGAGGCCTGCCCTCGGGCCCGATGACCGTCGTGTGCAACGACGTGTACATGTTGAACTTGGGCATGGCGATGAAGTCCTTGAAGCGGCCGGGCAGCGGCTTCCACAGGGAGTGGATGACACCGACCGCGCCGTAGGTGTCCTTCACCGAGCCGACGATCACGCGCATGGCCGTGAGGTCATAGATCTCGTTGAACTCGCGACCCTTCTTGGTCATCTTCGAGTAGATCGAGTAGAAGTGCTTGGCGCGACCGGAGATCTCAGCGGTGATGCCCACGTC
>JBAQGP010000931.1:0-3480 GCA_049287845.1 Solirubrobacteraceae bacterium
CCTCCGTACCGTCGGACGACTGTGCTGGGTGGGTGGGTCTGATTCTCGCATCCCCGCCGCCGCGCCCGGCTGACGGAATCCAGCGCGGGGCCGGGAGTGCGCTCTCCTGCAGGTCGATGCTCGCGGCGACCAGCTTCGCCTCGTGTCCGCGGGGCGCGATCAGCGAGACCCCGGCCTCCCAGGTCACCGGCAGGGCGGCCACCGGCATGCCCGTGAGGTCCCACAGGGCGGTGAGAGCGATCATCGGGTCGCCGGGACCACCGGCGTGGCCGCGGTCATAGCCGGGCCCCCGGTCGTAGGGGACGATGGGCAGCGTCGGCTCCAGCACGAGATCGATCCCGCGCTGCGCAAACCAGTCCTCCCACGCCGCGGCGCCGGCGGCGCGCCGCTGTTGGGCGGCCAGGTAGGCGGCGGCGTCGGTGAACTCCTGCGAGGCCTCGACGAACTCGGCGATGGCCGGGCGGTAGAGCCCCGCCCGCTCCGCGTGCCGGCCGTGATAGGCCCACGCGTCGGTGAGCAGCAGGCAGCTGAGGTCGTCCCAGTCCTGGTGCCACGGCGCGGGGGCGGAGACGACGCGCGCTCCGAGCTGCTCGCAGGCACGGCGGGCGGCGTCCAGCGCGCTTGCGACCTCCGCGTCGAGGGGGATGCCGTCCGTGCGGTCCGTGAGCGCGATCGTCACTCCCGCCAGGGGCTGTGCCCCGCCGGAGGGGCTCAGCGCCAGCTCACCCAACGGGACCGGCGGGGGGACCGTGGGGTCGACCGGCGACCCGCCCGCGGCCATGGCCGACAGCAGCGCCGCGCAGTCGGCGATGGTGCGCGCCATCGGGCCCGGGTGGTCCAGCGTCGGGGCCAGGGGGACGATCCCATCGAGCGGGAGCAGGCCATGGGTGGGCTTGATGGCGCTCGTGCCGCAGCACGCGGAAGGGATCCGCAGCGAGCCACACGTGTCCGATCCCAGCGCCGCCGGGATCATCCCCGCGGCCAGCGCCGCTGCGCTGCCGCCACTCGACCCTCCGACGACGCGCTCGAGCCCCCACGGGTTGCCCACCTGGTCGGTGGTGCCGCCCGCGGCGAACTCATGGGTGTGGGTGTGGCCGAGCGGAACCATGCCCTGGCTGCGCAATCGCGCCCACACCTGCGCGTCCGCGCCCGCCACGTTGCCCTCCAGGACCCGGCTGGACGCGGTGAGCGGGAGACCCTCCATCCCGTACAGGTCCTTGAGCGCCAGGGGGATCCCACACAGGGCAGGCGCGTCGCCGGCGGCCAGCCGTGCATCGGCGGCGCGCGCGGACGCTCGAGCCAGCTCCGGGTACAGGCGCACCCAGGCGTTGACCGCCTCCGGCGAGCCCTCGAAGGTCGGGGGGCCGCCGTTGCGCTCGTCGATCCGGGCCAGGCAGGCCTCGGTCAGCTCCACCGCTGACAGCGTGCGATCCCGCAGCAGCGACGATGCTTCCAGCACGCCCAGATCGGCGGGGTTGGTGACGGCCCGGGTGCCCTCGGTGGTGGTCATGCGGTCTCGCCTCCGTCGATGGGGAACACGGCGCCGGTGATGAAGGGTGCCTCGTCTGAGAGCAGGAACGCCACCACGGCGGCAATCTCGCCGGCGGTGCCGATCCGGCCCACGGGCAGGATGTTGCCCACCTCGCCGCGGAACTCGCTGCCAAAGCGGTCAAACAGGGGCGTGTCCACCGGCCCCGGGGCCACCGCGTTCACGCGGATTCCGCTGGCCGCGTTCTCGATCGCGGCCGCTCGCGTCATCCCGATGATGGCGGCCTTGGTCGAGCCGTACGCGCCCAGCCCAGGCACGCCGTGCAGGGCCGTCCCCGACGAGGTGTTGACGATCGTGGCTCGCGTTCCGGACCGTCGCGCGGTCTGGAGCATCTCGCGCAGATTGAAGAAGATCCCGTAGTAGTTGATCCGCACCAGGCGGTCGAACGCCTCGGTCTCGAAGTCCGCCAGCGGCGCCAGCGGACCCTCGATGCCTGCATTGTTGTGCAGCGAGTCCACGCGGCCGAAGTGCTCGATGGCGGCGGCGAAGTAGTTGTGGACGTCCTCCTCGCGGGAGACGTCGGCGGTCAGCGGCAGCACGGTCGAGCCCAGCTGCGCGGCGACGGCAGAGGCGGCCTCGCCGTCGATGTCGACCAGTGCGACGCACGAGCCCTCCGCCACCAGCCGCGTGGCGGTGGCACGGCCGATGCCCGAGGCGCCACCGGTGACGATCACGACACGGTCCTTCAGTCCCTTCAGCGACACAGACTCTCTCCTTGACACGCGAAGCAATGGGGTGTGGCCCGCCGGGCCTCTCTCAAGGCGGCGACGTACGCACTGTGACCGATTGTTCTCAAAGCGTACGTGATAGCGTTCTGCGCCGGGAAGCGCAAAGAAGCGAGCCAAGGCATGATCGAGCACGCGCAACGCACCGCCATGCCCGCAGCAGACCATAGAAATGAGCCGGGCGCAGCGCCCAGAACCGTGCGCGATGCGGTCTTCGACGTCATGCGGCGGTTCGGGATGACGACGATCTTCGGCAATCCGGGATCGACGGAGATTCCGTTCCTCACCGGCCTCCCGTCCGATATCCACTTCGTCCTGGGGCTGCACGAGGGCTCCGTGGTGGGAATGGCCACCGGCTACGCCCTCGCGCGCCGCGAGCCGTCGCTGGTCAACCTCCACACGGCTCCCGGTCTGGGCAACGCGATCAACGCCATCGCCAACGCCCGCGACATGCATGCACCGCTGGTCGTCCTGGTGGGGCAGCAGGACCGGCGCCAGCTCGCGTACGAGCCCTTCCTCACCGGCCGCGCCCTCGAAAGGCTCGCCGGTGACTATCCGGTGTGGTCGAGCCTGCCCGTGCGCGCCCAGGACGTTCCGGGCGCCATCGCCCGCGCCTACAACGAGGCCGTGGCCGCCCAGGGGCCGGCGCTCGTCGTCATTCCCATGGGGGATTGGACCGAGCCCGCCGACGAGTACGCCGCCGGCTGGCCCGAGCGCACGCTGCGCAGCGCGGCGGCGGCGCCGGGAGAAATCGGCGAGCTGGCCGACATGATCGATCGTGCCGCCGCCCCGGCGCTGGTCGTCGGCCGCAGTGACGACTGCGAATCCTGGGAGGCCGTGATCGGTCTCGCCGAACGCCTGCGCTGCCCGGTGTGGCAGGAGTCGTTCGCCCGGGCGGCCGGCTTCCCCCAGGACCATCCCCAGTTCGCCGGGCACCTGCCGTGGCGCCGCCGGCAGATGCGCGAGACGCTGGCTCCTCACGACCTCGTCATCGCCATCGGCACCAACGCCTTCCGGCTCTACATCCTTGACGACCCGGGACCGATGGTGAACGCGGGCACCCGCGTCGCCGTGGTCACCGATGACCCCAGCGAGGCCCATCGCAGCCCGTGCGCCCTGGCCATCGTGGCCCCCGTGGCCTCGGCCTGCGCCGTCCTGCTGGAAGAGGTGGCGCAGCGCGACTCAGCGCCGCCCGCCCCCCTGCAG
>JBAQGP010000932.1:0-2514 GCA_049287845.1 Solirubrobacteraceae bacterium
GCCAAGAACACCTACGGGACGGGCAACTTCATGCTGCTCAACACGGGCGAGGAGGCCGTGCAGTCCAAGTCCGGTCTGCTCACCACCGTCTGCTACCGGATCGGTGACCGCAAGCCGGTGTACGCGCTGGAGGGGTCGATCGCCATCACCGGGGCGCTCGTGCAGTGGCTGCGCGACAACCTCAAGATGATCAAGGCCGCGCCCGAGGTCGAGGAGCTGGCCAAGTCCGTCGACGACAACGGCGGCCTGTACATCGTGCCGGCGTTCTCGGGCCTGTTCGCGCCGTACTGGAAGTCCAACGCCCGCGGCGTGTTCGCCGGTCTGACGCGTTACGTCAACGCCGGGCACATCGCGCGCGCGGGGCTGGAGGCGACCGCCTTCCAGACCCGTGAGGTCATGGACGCGATGGCCACCGATTCGGGCGTCACCCTCGAGTCGCTCAAGGTCGACGGCGGCATGGTCGCCAACGACCTGCTCATGCAGTTCCAGGCCGACATCCTGGGTGTCCCGGTGATCCGTCCCGAGGTGGCCGAGACCACCGCGCTGGGCGCCTCCTACGCGGCCGGCATGGCCGTCGGGTTCTGGGACTCAGAGGACGAGGTCCGCAACAACTGGGCCGAGGACAAGCGGTGGGAGCCCAAGATGGACCAGGACAAGCGCGACGAGTACTACAAGTACTGGAAGAAGGCGGTCACCCGCACGTTCGACTGGTTCGACTGACGCGGGAGGGCGCGCTGCAGAGGCTGGATGTCGAAGGCGGTCCCCGGGCCGCCTTCGGCGTCTTCCACCCACAGCACGGCGGAGGTAGTCTGATCTGATGGTGACGCTCAGCACCGAGGTCCTGGTGATCGGGGGTGGCGCGACGGGAGCGGGGGTGGCCTGGGACGCGGCGCTGCGCGGCTACGACGTGGTGCTCGTGGACCGCCGCGACCTCGCCGAGGGCACGAGCGGCCGCTTTCACGGCCTGCTGCACTCCGGCGGGCGCTATGCCGTCAAGGACCCCCGGGCCGCCGAGGAATGCATCGGCGAGAACCGGATCCTGCGCCGCGTCGCCGCCGACTGCATCGAGGACACGGGCGGCCTGTTCGTCACCACCCGGTGGGACGACCCCGCCTATGCCGATCGCTTCGCGCAGGGCTGCGCGGACACCGGCGTGGCCTGCGAGGAGATCAGCACCGCGGACGCGCTCGCGGCCGAGCCGCGTCTGGACCCACAGATCTCCCGGGCCTTCAGGGTGCCCGACGCGAACATCGACGTGTGGAAGACGGTGTGGGCGATGGGCCACGGGGTCCAGCAGCGCGGAGGGCGGGTGCTGCCCTATCACGCGGTCACCGCCATCCATCGCGACGGCGACGAGGTCACGGGCGCGCGGGTGCGTGATGCGCGCACCGGCGAAGAGCTCGACGTTCATGCGCGCGTGACCGTGAACGCCACCGGTGCCTGGGCGGGCCAGATCGCCGACCTGGCCGGGATCGAGGGCGTCCGCGTGCTGCCGGGCCGCGGGATCATGATCGCCATGAACCACCGCCTGGTGAACACCGTGATCAATCGCTGCCAGATGCCGACCGACGGCGACATCCTCGTGCCCATCCGGACCGTGAGCGTGATCGGCACGACCGATCAGCACACCGAGGACCCTGATGACCACACCGTCAACCAGTCAGAGGTGGACGCGATGCTCGAGGACGGGGAGAAGCTCGTCCCCGGCTTCCGCGAGGCGCGCGCCCTGCGGGTGTGGACCGGCGTGCGCCCGCTGTTCGAGGACACCAAGGCATCGGACACCGACACTCGCGACGTCACGCGCGCCCACGCCCTGCTCGACCACTCGCAGCGCGACGGCGTGAGCCGCTTCTTCACCATCACCGGCGGCAAGCTCACGACGTTCCGCCTCATGGCCGAGGAGACGATGGACGCCGTTGTCAAGCAGCTCGGTGACGCCCGGGCGTGCACGACGTCGACCGAGCCGCTGCCCGGCTCGGAGTCGGGCGAGACCTATCGCCTGGGCGAGCGCCTGGCCCGTAAGGAGGCGAGCCTCAACGACGAGCAGATGATCTGCGAGTGCGAGCTCGTCGCACGCCACAAGCTCGAGGAGGCGATCACCCGCACCGCGTCGACCAACCTCGACGACATCCGCCGGCAGCTGCGCCTGGGCATGGGACCGTGCCAGGGCGGGTTCTGCATCTACCGCGCCACCGGCATCCTGCACGGGCACGAGAGGCTCAGCGCCGAGCAGGCAGACCAGTCGCTGCTGGACTTCCTGCAGGAGCGCTGGAAGGGGGTGTGGCCGATCCTGTATGGCGACCAGCTGCGCCAGGTCCGGCTCGACGACTGGATCTTCCAGGGCGTGCTTGACGTGGAGCACCTGGCCGAGGGCGATCGGAGGTCTGCGACGTGAGACGGAGCGAGCTGCATTTCGACGCGGTCGTGATCGGCGCCGGCACCGCGGGGCTCGTCGCGGGCGCGCGGCTGGCCCAGAGCGGCGCACGGGTGTGCGTGCTGGCCAAGGGAATCGGC
>JBAQGP010000933.1:0-1512 GCA_049287845.1 Solirubrobacteraceae bacterium
CGTACCGCCTGTGCCGGCGGCGCCGCCGGCGACGGGACGCAGATGGCGTAGTTGCTGAACGGGACCGTCCCCCCGGAGGTGTTGAGCACGATGGTCTCCCAGCCCGTGGGCACCCCGTTGGTGAGAACGGGGATGCTCTGCTGCAGGACGAGGCCGAGTCCGCCGCCCGCGCCGATGCCGGCCCCACCGCCCGTGGCGATGTCACCCGCCGGGCAGCTCACCGTGTTCCCCTGGGCGGTCGCATTGTCGACCTGATGGGTGATTGTGATGACCGTCGGACTGATCACGCCCGGCGTGCCCGGCGTGCCCGCGGGGCCCTGCGCGCCGGCAGGTCCTTGCGCGCCGGCGGGTCCCTGGAGTCCCGGCGCGCCCATCTGTCCCTGCGGGCCGGTCTGGTTCCAGCTGATGACCATGTCGTGGCCGTAGCAGTGGACGGGGTTCTGGGGGTTCACCCTGACCCGGTAGAGCTTGCCGTCGTGGTTGAGGCACCCCTGGTAGACGTTGGATGACGAGCTGCCGCTGGCCAGCGCCACGGAACCACCGCCGGCGATCGCGGCCAGGACCGCGCCGGCCACAGCCGCGCGACGTGTCAAGACAGGCTTGGAGAACATCTCTCGCTCCCTTCGGGCACGACGAACGTGCCACTGTTTGGATTCAGTCCGCATCGCCCGCCTGTTGTGCGGGCCGTCCCCACCCCGGGGCCAATCGCGGTTCGCTGCGGATCATGATGCGGCTAAAGCCCACCGCCCACATCGGGTAAGCGCCCAATGTTGAGACTGGCGTCTTTAGGCGAGGGCTCGGTCTGTTTAGACCCGCGCCGGCGTTCGGGCCGCGGTCAGGGCACCACGCGCAGGTTGAACGGGAGGGGCCCGTCGCGCAGTTCGGTGGCCAGATCTCTGGCTGACTGAGTGGTGAACGCGCCGACGACGTCTGCGCCTTTCGTCCCGATCACCCCGTCGGGGTACTGGTGGAAGTCGATCTGCGGGACGGTGACCAGCTGATCGTCGACCGCCACCGCGAAATGCTGGTTGAGCGTGAGGCCACCCGAGCTGACGGTGGCACCGCGGTGGGCGATCGTGCGCGTCACTCGCTGGAAGGCCGACTGGCCTGTGCCGGTCAGGCCAAAGGTGACGTCAGGCTCGCCGCTCTGGTCGGTGCTCGCCCGCGGGTGGACGATGTCGTCGCCCGTCAGCGTCGCGACGTCGCGCAGCACGAAGAAGCGCGCCGCCGGGCTGAAGACCGCCACTGGCGCTGCCGCGTGCAACTGCTCTGCTTGGACGACCACGGTCCCCTGCGGGACGGCCCGGACCTGGCCCTCGGTGGCGGTGACGCCGGGCGGCAGCTGCGCCGCGAGCGCGTCGATCGCACGCTGACGGCTGACAGGACCCAGCTCGAGTGGTCCCGCAAGCAGACAGTGCGTTCCGGAGATCGGCCTCGCGGCACCCCACAAAGTGGCCGCGGCGGCGCACGCGCTGCTGCCGGGCGCTCCGAACATGAAGTACTGAGGTCCGG
>JBAQGP010000934.1:0-2815 GCA_049287845.1 Solirubrobacteraceae bacterium
GGCCTGGGCCGCGTCGAGGCGGCGCTGCGCGCCCGGGCCGCCGCTGGGTCCTAGCGGCGGCTACGCCAGCTCGAGGGCGGCGACGATCGCCGTCAACTCCTCCTCGACGTCCCCGCCGCAGCGCACCGTCGCGCGGCCGTCGTAGGGCGTCGAGCCCTGGGTGATGATGGCGATCTCACCCCCCGCGTCCAGGGTGATCTGCGGCAGCTGGGCCACCGGGTAGACCTCCAGTGAGGAGCCGATGCAGAGCATCAGATCCGCGGCGGCCGCGAGCTGCTCGGCTCGGGTCAGGGCGGCGATGGGCAGGTACTCGCCGAAGAGGACGACGTCGGGCCGCAGCGGCCGCCCGCAATCGCAGCGGGGGATCTCGTCGTCGCCGGCGGCCTGGCGGGCGCGGACCTCCCCCAGCGGATAGCGCGCGCCGCACCCCTGGCAGGAGGAGTACTCGATCGAGCCGTGGACCTCGACGAGGTCCCGGCTGCCGGCCTTGGCGTGCAGGCGGTCGATGTTCTGCGTGATCACCGTCCCCAGCCGACCCGCCCGCTCGAGCGCCGCCAGCGCCCGATGCGCGTCGTTTGGCTCCTTGTCCTCAAGCGTCTGGAAGCGGTTTCCGTAGAAGTGCCAGAAGCGCTCCGGGTCCCGACGGAAGACGTCGATGTGCGCGACCTTCATCGGGTCGACGCCGGTCCACAGTCCCGTCCCCGGCGAGCGGAAGTCGGGGATCCCTGACGGAACCGAGATACCGGCGCCGGTCAGCGCCACCACGGAGCCGGCCTGCCGGATCAGCTCGGCGACCCGCGCCGCGCTCACGGGCGGGCGGGGGTTCGCTTCCAATGCGGGGCGCGCTTGCCCAGGAACGCGGCGATCCCCTCGCCGGCATCGTCGGAGGTGAAGGCGGTGATGAAGGCGTCCTTTTCGGCGGCGATACCCGCGCCCAGCTCGTCGGCGCCCGAGACACGCTTGATCTCGGCCACCGCGAGCGGCGCCTGCCCGGCCAGCTTGCGCGCCCAGGCCAGCGTCGTGTCCAGCAGCTCGTGGTCGGGGACGACCCGGTTGACCAGCCCGTAGTGATTGGCCTCGGCGGCGCCGATCGCGTCGCCGATCAGGTTGAGCTCCAGAGCCCGGGCCCGTCCGACCAGCCGCGGGAGCCGCTGGGTCCCCCCGAAGCCGGGGATGATCCCGAGGTTGATCTCGGGCTGGGCGAAGCTGGCCGAGTCCGCCGCGATGCGCAGGTCGCAGGCCATGGCCAGCTCGCAGCCGCCGCCGAGCGCCGCGCCGTTGACGGCAGCGATCGTGACGACCGCGGCGTCGCCGAACGCGCTGAACAACCCGTGGGCACTGTCGACCAGGTCGCGGCAGGAGACGGCGTCCAGGCGCTGGAACGCCTTGATGTCCGCACCGGCGCAGAAGAGCATGGGGTTGGCCGAGGCGAACACCAGCACGCGCACCTCGGGCGAGGCGGTCACCTGCCGCCACAGCTCGGTCATCGTGTCCAGGACCTCGGGGGCGAGCGAGTTGGCCGGCGGCCGGTCCAGCCACGCGATGGCGACGTCACCGCGGGACTCGAGCTTGACCGGCCGTTGCTCCCATCCGGCGTCCGGGCGCGGATATGGGAAGAAGCCCTGGCCGGAGACGACCCCGAGCCGCCCCTGGGCGACCAGTCGCCGCAGGAGCGCCGGCGGGAGGAAGTCCGGGCCCCATTCATGAGCGGCGTGCTCCAGGCGGCTCACCATCGCGTCCAGGCCGAGCTGATCGGCGGAGGCCAGCGGCGGCGTGCCGCCGGCACCCGCGACCATCCCGAAGTCGATGTCCCTGGCCGACGCTACGCCGTCCTCGAGGATGAGGCACGCCTCGACAAATGCCTTGAGCGTGTAGCGCTCGAGCAGGCCGGCAGCGTCGAGCTCAGCGCCGGTGCTCATAGAAGCCTCTCCCGGTCTTGGCGCCGAGGCGGCCCGCCTTCACGTGCGCGCGCATGGCGCCATGCACGTGGAAGCGGTCGCCGTAGGAGTGGCGCATGTGCTCGGCGACGGCGACCACCGTGTCCAGCCCGAGCAGGTCGGCGATGAAGAACGGGCCGTGCCCCGACGGCGACGCCTCGCCGATGAGCCGGTCAAACGCCTCCAGCTCGGCGCCGCTCTCCTCCTCGGCGCGCCACAGCTCCGAGACGGCGGCGTTGAGGATCCGGTTGACCACGAAGCCGGGCGCGTCGGCACACCGGATCGGCGTCTTGCGGATCGACTGGGCGAACGTCGCCGTCGCCTGGGCGGTCTCGGTGGAGGTGTCCTCGCCCTCCACCACCTCCACCAAGCGGCTGACCGAGGCCGGGAAGAAGAAATGCAGACCGACGACCTTGTCGGGCCGGATCGTGGCCTGGCCGATCTCCGTGATCGAGAGCGCCGAGGTGTTGGAGGCGAGGATGGCATGGCCGGGGGTGACCTCGTCGAGCTCGGAGAACACCGCGTGCTTGAGCTCCATCTGCTCCGGGACGGCCTCGATGACGAAGTCGACGTCGCCGAAGCCGTCGTAGCCCGTGGCGGCGGTGATCAGCCGCGCGCGGCGATTCATCTCGCTGGACTCCAGCTTCCCCGCGTCGACGTGGACCTGCCACAGCGACCTCGCCCGCCCGACAGCAGCTTCCACGCGTCCCGCATCGGTGTCGGTGAGGATGACTGGGATGCCGGCGGAGGCGATGACGTGGGCGATCTCAGCGCCCATCGTCCCAGCCCCGACGACCGCGGCCTTGAAGACGAACATGCCGCGGCGGACCGTAGCGGATCCTCGCCTACGCGCTAAAAGCGGCCCATTGTTGATCACC
>JBAQGP010000935.1:0-1524 GCA_049287845.1 Solirubrobacteraceae bacterium
TCCGGAGCGGCCTTTGCCGGGTTGATCTCCACCCAGGCCCTGTTCCCCTACGCGCTGGACAAGTGGTTCGGCCTGAGCGGCACCTGGTTTCTGCTGTTCGGCGGCGTGATTCTGATCGTCACGCTGATCCAGAACCCCGAGGGCGTCGCGGGCGCCTTTTACCGGCGCACCCATCGGCGCCCCACGTTCAGGCCGGAGCTGGGCGGGCAGGGCGGGTTCCCGGCGGGGGCGTCCGCGATGGTCCCCTCCTCTGCACCGCGCGGGGAACCGGAGCCGTCGGGGCCGCCGGTCCTCGCGGTCACTGGGCTGTCGGTGGCCTTCGGGGGGGTGCACGCCCTCAGCGAGGTCGACCTCCAGGTCGGCGAGGGCGAGCTGCTCGGGCTGATCGGGCCCAACGGCGCCGGCAAGACGACCTTGATCGACGCCATCACCGGCTTCGTGTCGTGCACGGGGCGGGTGGAGCTCGACGGCCGCGATGTCCGGCCCCTGGCGCCCTACGAGCGCGCGCGCCTGGGGTTCGCGCGCACATGGCAGGGCACGGATCTGTTCGACGACCTCGACGTCCGCGAGAACCTGATGGTGGCCGCGGGCTCGGCGGTGGCCGTCTCGAAAGGAGGTCCCGGCGGTCTGGAGGGCACGCTGGCCGAGATGGGGCTCGAGCCCATCGCGCCGGCGCTGCCCAGCGAGCTGTCGGAGGGCCAGCGCAAGCTGGTCGGTCTCGCCCGGGCCGTCGTCGCCGGGCCGCGCCTGCTGTGTCTCGACGAACCAGCGGCCGGCCTGGACACCGAGGAGAGCCGGGTGCTCGGCCGGCGGCTGCGCGGTCTCGCCGACCGTGGCGTGTCGACGCTGCTGATCGACCACGACATGGGCCTCGTGCTGAGCATCTGCGACCGGGTCGTCGTGCTGGAGTTCGGGAGGGTGATCGCCAACGACGTCCCCGAGGTCGTCAGACGCGACCCGGCCGTCGTCGCCGCCTATCTGGGGACCGCGGCCACGCCGGCACGGGCGGTCGATCCAGCGACGTGAAAGGGACGTGCATGAGCCTGAGGCAATCGTCGCGTCGGTCGACCGTGGTCGCCTGAGGCAATCGTCGCGACGGTCGACCGTGGTCGCCTGAGGCGATCGTCGCGTCAGTCGACCATGCGCTGGGCAGCCTTCACCTGCTCGGAGTCCGGCTGACCGTTCTCCAGCGCACGGAAGACCTCGAGCACCGCGCGGGGGTCACGGGCGTGGCGCTTGGCCGCCATCGTGAGCGGCTCGTGAAAGGCCCCGCCGCAGTGGGCGCAGGCCCAGTTGAGGTCTGCCATCAGCTGGGCGGCGCGACCGTCGGGGAAGCGCTTGAGCAGCTCGACGATGGTCGTCGAGCCCTTGATCTCACTCTCCGCCACTGCTGGTCAGGGTACCCGCGAAACGCCACCTGTCATCGTTGACGGGCGATGGCCGACCCCCACGATCTGTCGCGCTTCGTCGACGCCCAGAACCAGGGCGGCACCTACGCGGCGGCGCTCGCCGAGTTGCGCGCCG
>JBAQGP010000936.1:0-2917 GCA_049287845.1 Solirubrobacteraceae bacterium
CGCACGCGGTGAGCGCCCCGGCGGCGTTGACGGCGTTGTGGGCGCCCGGGACCGAGAGCCGGACCTCGATGCCGCGCCAGGCAAAGCGCGACCCCTCGGGGTCAAGCTGTGCGTCCGGGGCGTCGTAGGGGACGCCCCCGCCGGGGCACAGCGCGCGCAGCCCGGGCCGGTCCCACACCACGGCGCGGTCGCCCGCGCGGGCCATGAACGCGGCGAAGGTCTGCTCCAGATCCAGCCGCGAGCCGTAGGTCGAGTGGTGGTCGAGCTCGGCACTGGTGAGCACGGCGATCTCCGGTTGGAGCTTGAGCAGCGAGCGGTCTGACTCGTCGGCCTCCACCACGATCCACTCCCCCGCGCCCCAGCCGGCGTTGCTCTGAGTGGAGCGCAACTCCCCTCCCACGACATAGGCGGGGTCCAGCCCGGCGCCCTGGAGGGCCTGGACCGCCATCCCCGACGTCGTCGTCTTGCCGTGGGTGCCGGTCACCGCCAGGCAGCGCCGCAGACCGGCGATCTGGGCGAGCAGGTCGGCGCGGTGCAGCTCGGAGACGGCGGCCAGCCGCTCTGGATTGTCGGCGGGGATGGCCGTGGAGTAGACGACCTCGGCGCCGGCGGGCACGTTGGCGGCGGCATGACCGAACACCGGCTCGATCCCGAGCCCCACCAGCCTGTCGGTGTAGCTCGAGGGGGCACGGTCAGATCCGCTCACCTCGGCGCCCAGCTCGGCGGCGATCAGGGCCAGGCCGCTCATGCCGGCACCGCCGATCCCGACGAAATGCAGGCGACGTCCCGCCCAGGCGGTTTTGCTGTCGGCGGCAGCGCTCATGTTCCGCGGGCGAGGCTATCTGAGCTCCGCGGCGCGCTCGTTCTCACCTCGCTCGCGTTCTCGCGCCCGGGCGCAACTGCCGGGTGGTGGTGCGCCTCCCACAAACGTCCGCTCAGCGTCAACGCCGCCTGGAGGAATCGGGCCAAGTCCGTGCCCAAACCTAGGCAAAAGCGCGCGCCACCCGCCCAGACCGTTTTCCGGTCTGGCATAACGTTGATAAGCAACGTATGCACTTCCTCAACGCCAAGGCCTGGGGCGACCTGCGCGCCCGCCTCATCGCCGCCGTCCTGGTGGCGGCCGCCGGCCTCACCACACTCGCCGCAATCTCACTCACCTCCGCGGCGCCGGCCCGTTCCGCCGTCCCGCACGCCGCACAGCAATGCCCTGAGCCCTACTCGAGCCAGAGGGACCCGTCCAACCCGCTCGCGCTCCCCACCCCGCCCGGCCCCGACCCGCTCAACGGGGCCAACTTCTACGTCCCCGGCCCCCGCAAGGGCGCCGCGGCCAGCGCGATCGCACAGCTCGTGGGGATCAACCCGCAGAGCCTTTCGGTCAGCGAGTCGTGGGCGGACTTCCAGCAGCGGCTGGGACGCGGGAGCATCGCCGCCAAGCTGGCGGGCGACAGGGGGCTGGCCCACGAGGTGGCCGAGCTGTCAAAGATCGCCTCTGAGCCCGAGCCCCAGCGGCTGAGCATCTACTCGATGGGCGGCGGTCCCGGCGCGATCTTCGCGCAGACACAGAAGATCCTGTGCCAGAACACCACCGCCGACCCGGGGTCGATCGTGGCGTTCAACACCTACTTCCTCCACCCCATGCTGGGTGGCTGTGCCACCGCCTCGCAGGTCCAGGCCTACATGCCGGCGTTCAAGCGCCAGATCAACGAGATGGCCGCGGCCATCGACCGCCGGCCCGCGCTGATTCTGGCCGAGATCGACGCGCTGGGCTCGTCGGGGTGCATCGCTCGTCACGGAGGCCTCCCGGCCTGGGAGGCGGCGCTGAAGTACGAGGTCGACGCCTTCCAGGCGCTCCCCCATACCGTCGTCTACGTGGAGGGCGGATACTCGGACTCCAATTCGGTGGGCTACACCGCCAACGCCCTGAACGCGATCGGTGTCAACAAGATCCGCGGGTTCTTCACCAACGACACCCACAACCAATGGACGATCAACGAGGTCCGCTGGGCGACCGCCGTCGCCAAGCGCACCCACGGCGCGCACTTCATCGTCAACACCGCCAGCAACGGCCAGGGGCCCAAGCTCAACCCCCACCCCACGACCCAGGGTGTGGAGGATCTGTGCAACCCGCCCGGCCGTGGGCTCGGCCCCAAGTTCAACACCGACACCGGCTACCCCTACGTGGACGCGTTCATGTGGACGCACCCGCCCGGCAACTCGAGCGGCTGCGGCGGTGGCCCCTCAGGTGGGGTGTTCTGGCCCTCGTACGCGGTCGGCCTGGGCGACCGCGCCAACCAGCAGCTGGGCCCCGGGTTCCCCGGCCAGCCCTACTGAGTCGCGTAGACGCCGGCCGCCGTCAGCACCTCACGGGCGATGACGGCGGCGGCGTCGGGCGCCGCGAGGACGGCCGAAGCCCGTCCCATCGCCGCCAGTCGCGCGGAGTCGGCAAGGAGACCGCCCACCTCCTGGGCCAGCCGCGAGCCGGTGAGCTCGGCGTCCGGGATGACCAGCGCCGCGCCGGCGTCCTGCATGTAGCGGGCGTTAGCGGACTGGTGGTCCGCAGCGGCGTACGGATACGGGATGAGGACCATGGGACGGCCGTGTGCGGCGATCTCGAAGATCGACCCGCCGGAACGCGCAACGACGAGATCCGCGGCCAACAGCGCATCCCCGAAGTCGGTGATGTAGCCACGCAGGTCGTAGTGGGGACCGGGGGCGGTGAGCTCAGGCAGGTCCCGGGTGCCGGCGGCGTGCAGCACGCGAAAGCCCGCGCCGGCAAAGGCCTCTATCGCCGCGTGGTTGATGGACCGCGCGCCCTGGGAACCACCGAAGACGAGCACCACCTGCTCACCGGGTGAGATCCCGAACCGCTTGCGGGCAGCCGCGCGGTCGGTCGCCGGCGCCGGCCCAGGACGACCGG
>JBAQGP010000937.1:0-2067 GCA_049287845.1 Solirubrobacteraceae bacterium
TTCCAGGCCAGCGCGCCCGCCGCTTCCAGATCGGCGATCGCCTCCTCGGGAAAGGGCGGGACCGGGGTGCGATCGCGCTCGGCGGCGCCGGCCGCCACGCGTGAGAGGGCATCGTCCAGGCTTGCCACGTCGAGCTCGGGGGGACTGGCGGTGCTCACAGCGCCTCGAGGCTGAGCCCGTGCTCCCGGGCGTGATCGCCGACCAGCGCCACGTAGTCAAGCGTCGTCGCCGGGTCATCGCGCCGGGCTCCGGGACCGAGGCCGTCATGGGCCAGCACGATGGCGCCGGGGGTGAGCGCGTCGCGCGTCGCCTCGAACATCTCCCCGGCCGAGTCCCCCCGCCAGTCGTGCGTGTCGGCGGTCCACCCGATCAACCGTAGATCTCGGTCCCGGGCGATCTGGGCCGACCACGGCGCCATGTCGCCCCACGGAGTGCGCCAGATGGTCGGCCTGACTCCGAGGCCGGCCAGGCGCCGCAGGGCCGCCCCGGTGTCACGCGTCAACCACGCGGCATCGCGCTCGCTGTGGCGGATGTGCTGATCGCAGTGCAGCCCGATCGCGTGCCCGTCGGCTCGCATGCGTCCGATGATCGCGGGATGGGCGGCAGCGCGCACCGCGATCGGGAAGAAGGTGGCCCGCGCGTTCAGTCTCCGCAGCAGATCGAGCAGCCTGGGGGTCCAGACCGGGTCTGGACCGTCGTCGAAGGTGAGGGCGAGCGCCGACACGGAAAGCGACTACCCACGCCCCCCGAAGCAAAAACCCACGGGCCCCGCCCAAAGATTTGGTGATCGTCCGCCCCACCGGGCAGACGATGCCCATGCGCATCGGCTATTTCCTCTCCAGCGAAGAGTGGGGTCCGCGCGACCTCGTCTCTCAGGCGATCAAGGCCCGCGACGCGGGATTCGAGGCCCTGTGGATCTCTGACCACATCCATCCCTGGAACGACGAGCAGGGACACAGCCCGTTTGTGTGGGCGACGATCGGGGCCATCGCCCAGGCGGATCTCCGGCTCCCGGTGACGACGGCGGTCACCTGCCCGACGGTGCGGATCCACCCGGCGATCATCGCTCACGCCGCCGCCACCGTCGCCGTCCTGCTGGACGGGAGGTTCAGCCTCGGGGTGGGGTCCGGCGAGGCACTCAACGAACACGTCCTCGGCGATCCGTGGCCGGAGGCGGCCGAACGCCTGGAGATGCTCGAAGAGGCGATCTCGGTGATCCGCACCCTGTGGGCCGGCGGCGTGCAGTCCCATCGCGGCCGTCACTATCGAGTGCAGCACACCCGCATCTACGACCTCCCCGCCGCGCCGCCCCAGATCATCGTCTCCGGGTTCGGGACGCGGGCCGTGGACCTCGCGGCCAGGGTCGGCGACGGCTATGCCACCGTCGGCCCCGATGCCGAGATGGTGGAGCGGTATCGCTCTCAGGGCGGGGCCGGGCCCGTGCAAGGCGGGCTGAAGGTCTGCTATGGCGACGACGAGGCAGCGGCACGCGCCACCGTCCATCGCCTCTGGCCCAACGAGGCGCTCCCCGGTGAGCTGGCGCAGATCCTGCCCACGCCCGCGCACTTCGAGCAGGCCAGCCAGCTCGTCACTGAAGAGCTCGCCACCGCTGACGCACCCTGCGGGCCCGACATCGACGCCCACGTCGCCGCGATCCGGGCGTACGCCGACGCCGGCTTTGACGAGCTCTACGTCAACCAGATCGGCCCCGACCAGGACAAGTTCTTCGCCGCCTACCGTGACGAGGTGCTCCCGCGGCTCTGACGGCCGCGAGCAACCGCGGCGCGCGGATGTTTGGCTGCGAACCGCATGGGTAGGCGGCCTCTATGTGGCTCGTCTACTTCGTTCTCCCGCTGATCATCGTGATGGTGATCGGCGGCATGCTGGCCGGCGGCATCTTCACCATCGTCTTCCTGCCCCTCGCCCTCATTGTCATCGGGGTGGCGATGGTCTTCACCGTCTATGGGAAGTCACGAGGCCGACGCACGCTGCCGCGCGATGTCCCGACGGCGCCCGGGCCCACCACCGGGCATAGCAGCGTCCCCACCGCGCCGGGCACCCCCGGCG
>JBAQGP010000938.1:0-13210 GCA_049287845.1 Solirubrobacteraceae bacterium
GTGTAGCCGGGTACCGATTTCGTGGGCTCGGCGAGGTAGGCGACGACCTCGTAGGCGGCGGTGACGAGACCGATCATCGAGATGAGGAAACCGGCCAGGACGACGAGACGCAGCAGGAGGGTGCTGCGGAAGAACATACCGTCCAGCGCGACCCGGACGAGGCGGCTCAGCGTGTAGCTGCTCGTCCCGGCGTGGCGCTCGGCGTGGGCGATCTCGATCGCCGTCGCGTTGAACCCCAGCCAGTCCAGCGTGATCATGTACTCGCGGTCCTGGTCGTTGAGCCGCAGATAGGCATCGACGACGCGGCGCGAGATGAGGCTCAGCGTGCTGTAGTCCGCGCGCGTCTCGGTCTCGAAGGTCAGGCGCCGGTACATGCGGCTGGCGAAGCGCTTGACGGGGGTGTGGCGCCATTCGCGGCGAATGGTCCGGACCACGTCGTAGTCGCCCTGAGCGGCCGCCCATAGGCGCGGGATGTCCTCCGGCGCCTCCTGCAGGTCACAGTCCATCACGACGACCCACCGGCCCCGCGCCTCCGACAGGCCCGCGGTAATGGCAGCGTCCTGACCGAAGTTCCGGCTCAGACGCACTGCGTGGACCCGCGAATCGGAGCGCGCGAGACGCCGCAGCACGGTCCAGCCGTGATCGAGGCTGCGGTCATCGACAAAGACCAGCTCGAAGCTGTCAGTGATCGTTTGGACGCTGCGGGTCAACCGCTCGTGCAGCGCGCCCAGGCAATCGGCGCAGCCGTACACCGGGACCACGACGCTGATCTCGACGTCGCAGTCGGAACGACCGGCCCGTGGAGCCGGCGGGATGGAACGGTCAGCTGTCACAGGCGGTGCGCACCGAGGCCTCACGGCAGCGATCCCCCGCGGACCGCCGTCGAGCCTCCGCCGAGACACCCTACTCTGACTTCAGGCGTTTCGCCGTGAGAGACGATTTAGGAGATCGGCGGCGGCACGTCTCCTGCGGACGCTCGAACAACTCCCGTCAAGCCGCGGCCACGTGCCGCTGCGCCCAGGAGCCGAGGAGGTCTGCGCGCCTATGAGTTGCGTAAATCGTGTCGCCACAGCGGTAACCACCTGCCTCACGGGCGCTATCTATTGCAGCAAGAAAAATCGCCCCGAGGTCGCCCGACGCTCGGGCGCACGACCTGAACGAGACACGCCCTGATGAGCAGCTCCAACTCTGAGAACAGCCGGTCCCACGCCGAGGTCGAGCACATCAACCGGCTGGAGGCAATCGTGCGACGCGGTCTCGACGCCGACCTGGAGGTTGGGAATGCGTTGGCAGAGATCAACGACACATGGCTCTACCGCGCCACCCACGAAACCTTCGAGGCCTACCTGCGCGACCGATGGGGGATGAGCCCCTCGCGAGGCGATGAGCTCATCCAGGCCGCTGAGGCACGCACTCCGACCGCCCGTATCGACAGTCCTGCGCCGCCGATGCCATCACACGCCCATCCACTCGCGCCGGTGCGCCCCGAAGGTACCGATGGACTGGCCAGCGTCTGGGAGCAGGCGCGTCAGGAGTTCGGCGGCGACGACGTGATCGCCGTTGACATCCACCTGACCGTCCACAAGCGTGAGCCGCTGCCCCAGCTCAAGCTCAACCCGTGGCTGAATCCCCAGGGGTCCGATAACTCGGAGGGCGGCGACCTGCTCCCGCGGCTGCGTTGGCTGATGACCGAGTCGAGCGGCACGATCGCGTACATCGCGCACAAACTGGAGACGCACGCCTCCGAGCTTGACGAGGACGCGTGTAACCAGTTGCGAGACGACGCTCTCGTCCTCGACGAGGACCTCGCGACGCTCAAAGCGCTCCTCCGCGCGCCGGTCGACTGGGATGCCGCGCATGGCCGCCTGATCGCGGGCGAGGTCCCGCCGTTTGAAGATGACGCCGACGAAGACGACGAGGACGACTGAGCGTCATGCCGCGCCACCGCACAACGTAGTTCACGGAGGTTCGGCCACCGCCGGGGCCGAGAGAGCCGGCGGGGCCGGAGCTACCGGACGCAGAAGCTGGCCGAGCTCTGGTTGAAGCAGAGCAGCCCGCGCAGGGTGTGGCCGTCCTCGTCGAGCACCACCAGCCGCGGCTCGCGGTTGCGGTCAAGCAGTTCGACGGCCTCGGGCAGCGGGGTGGCAGGCGTGACGCTGGCAACGTCGCGACTGGCGAACACCACGGCCGAGGCACTGTCGGGCGCGTGGGGGTCCACCGCATCCCGATCGATGGCGCCGCTGAACGTCGCGCCGTCGACCAGCAGCACCACGCGCTGGCTGGACTGCGCGAAGGCGTGACGCACCTCGCCCACCGTGATGTCGGAAGGAAGGGTCTTGGGGCGCGCGATCATGACGTCGCCGACGGTCAGCGGGAGTGCCTGCTCGAGCGGGATGCGCTGACGCGATCGATCGCCGGTGACCACGAGGCAGATCCTAGACCGCGGGCCCGCGCGGTGGGCAGTTCGCTGGGGGCGATCGTGTGGCCCTCCCCGTAGCATGCCCGGTGTGTTTGAGGCTGGCGCGATCATCATGGCCGGAGGCAAGTCCTCGCGGATGGGCTCGCCCAAGGCGGCACTCGATTGGCATGGCTCGACCCTCCTGCGGCGGGTCGCCGGCCTGGCGCAGCGCAGCGTCGACGGCCCGGTCGTCGTGGTGCGTGCGCCGGGGCAGGAGCTGCCTGCCCTCCCCCCGTCGATCGAGGTGGTGTCGGACGCGCGCGAGGGGCGCGGGCCGCTGCAGGGGCTCGCGGCTGGGCTGGCTGCCATCGGCGACCGTGCGGAGGTCGCCTTTGCCTCATCGACAGACGTGCCGCTACTGCATCCCGCGTTCATACGCCGCGTGGTCGACTCCTTCACCGCTGACATCGACGTCGTCCTGCCCGAGGTCCACGGCTTCCGCCAGCCGCTGTCGGCCGCGTATCGAACTCGCCTCCTACCCGAGGTGGAGCGTCTGATCGCCGCCGACAAGCTCAAGCCCGCGTTCCTGTTCGAGCGCTGCCGCGTGCTGCGCCTCGATGACGCCGCGATGCTACGCGACGCAGCGCTGGCCGCGGTGGACCCCGACCTGGCCTCAGTGCGCAACCTCAACGAGCCCAGTGACTATGCGCAGGCCCATGCTCTCCCCGCGCCCGAGATCGACGTGCGCCGCTTCGGGACGCTCGCCATCAATGGCGCTCCGCGCTCCCAGCGCGTGGCCGCGTGGAGCCTGGGACAGATCGCCGACGCGATCGCACTGGCGCTCGACGAGCACGTCGTCGCCGCGCTGAACGGCGACCAGATCACCCGGGATCGCGAGCTGCCCCTCGCCGCGGGAGATGCGGTGGGCTTCATGGTCGCCGACGCCGGGGGTTAGCTTCCAGACACCCTGTCCGGGTCAGGAAACGGGTCGTTTAGGATCGAGGGCATGACACGCCCACCGGGTGGCTATTTCGGTTGCGCGCTGGTGATCGACCTCAGCACCGGCCAGAGCAGCGCCAGGACCATCGACGAAACCGTGCTGCGCTCGTACGTCGGAGGCGCTGGGCTGGGGGCGTGGCTGATGCACGAGTACTGCCCGACCTGCGTTGACCCGCTCGCCCCCGAGGCGCCGCTGATATTCGTGTTCTCCCCACTGGTCGGCACCCCGCTGACCACCAGCGCCAAGTTTGCGGTGGTGGCCAAATCGCCGCTCACCGGCCGGCTCACCGACGCGCTGGCCTCCAGCCACTTCGCGATCGCCGGCAAGCTCACCGGACACGACGCGATCGTCGTCCGCGGCTGCTGCACGGAGCCGTCGGTGCTCATGATCGACGGCAGCTCGGTGTGGATCGCGCCCGCCGAGGACCTGTGGGGGCTCAGCGCGGCCGAAGCCGAGGCCTCGCTACGCGACCGGATGGGACCGGCCTGGCGCGTGGCGGCGATCGGACCCGCGGGCGAGCGTGTGGTCCGCTACGCCACCGTCTCTCATGACGGCCGTCACGCCGGCCGAGGCGGCCTCGGTGCCGTGCTGGGCTCCAAGTGGTGCAAGGCGGTGATGGTCCGCGCCCGGACCAAGGTTCCCTCCGCGGATCCGCCGGCCGTGCTGGCCGCCGCGAAGGAGCTGCGTCAGCGGTCCTTCGGCCGGGCCACCGCCAAGTACCGCGAGCTGGGCACCATGGCCAACCTTCTGGCCTTCAACGCCATCTCGGCGCTGCCGACCCGCAACTTCGCGGCGGCCTCGTTCGACGGCGCCGAAGCGCTCAGCGCCGAGCGGATCGCCGACCTGCGCCAGGTGGCGCGCAACTCCTGCGCGTCGTGCTCGATCGGGTGCGAGCACCTCTACAAGGGCGCCGGGGGCAAGAAGGTCCGGATGGAGTACGAGAACGTGTTCGCGCTCGGACCACTGTGCGGCGTCAACGACCCCGACACGGTGATCGCCGCCAGCGCACGCTGCGACGAGCTCGGACTGGACACCATCTCGACCGGCGGGACGATCGCGTGGGCGATGGAGTGCGCCGAGAAGGGGCTCATCGACGCGCCGTGGCTGCGCTTTGGCGAGGGCGACGCGCTGCTGCGTGCCATCGAGGAGATCGGTGCTCGGGAGGGCATCGGCGACCTGCTCGCAGAGGGCTCGCGCTTCGCCTCCCGAATGGTCGGTCACGGATCGGAGGCCTTCGCCGCCCAGGTCAAGGGGCTCGAGCTGCCGGGGTATGAGCCGCGTACGCTTCAGGCGATGGCCCTGGGGCTGGCAGTCAACGCGCGCGGCGCCGATCACAACCGCTCGGGCGCCTACGAATCCGACCTCTCGGGACAGCACGACCGCCTGCGCGGCGGGGAGCCCCACGTCCGCGGGGCGATCGAGACCGAGGACCGCGCGGCGATCATGGACTCGCTCATCCTCTGCAAGTTCCTCCGCGGAGTGTTCGAGGAGCCGATGGCGGAGTGGGCGCGGCTGCTCAACGCGGTCACCGGCTGGGACACCGACGCCGCCGAGCTGGCCACCACCGCGCAGCGCATCGTCATGACCAAGCGGCTGTTCAACGTGCGCGAAGGGTGGACCCGCGAGGAGGACTGGCTCCCCGAGCGATTCCTCTCGGAGCCGGTGGCGCTTGACTCGGGCAGGCAGGCGACGCTGAGCGCGAAGCGGCTGGAGTCGATGATCACCTCCTACTACCGCGGCCGTGGGCTCGAGCCGACGGGCCTGCCGCGCGCCGAGACGCTAGATGAGCTGAACCTCGCCGGGCTCGGGACTGGTTCTGGACAAATTGGTTTAGGCAAGGGAGACTAGGACTGATGGCCACCACTTCTGCGACGCAGCCGACCGCGATCACCAAGAACCTCTCGCTGCGCATCGACGGGCAGGACGTGACCGTCCGCGATGGCACCACCATCCTGCAGGCCGCCGCTCAACTCGGGATCGCCATCCCGGTCCTCTGCCATGACGACCGCTACGACCCCGTCGGCGTGTGCCGCGTCTGCGTCGTCGACATCGGCGCGCGCGTGTACGCCGCGGCCTGTGTCCGCGCCTGCGAAGAGGGGATGGAGGTCAGCACGACCGGTGACAGGCTTGATCGCCACCGCACGACGCTCACCGAGCTGCTGCTCTCCGACCAGCCCGATCCCGACCAGGATCCCAAGGAGACGACGACGGGCGACAACGAGCTGCTGGTCCTCGTGCGCCAGTACGGCGTGGAGAAGGACGCGGAGCAGTTGCCCCTGGGCGAGGGCCGCGGCATCGATGACTCCAACCCGGTGATCGCTGTCAACCACGACGCGTGCATTCTGTGCGACCGCTGCGTACGGGCCTGCGACGACATTCAGGGCAACGACGTCATCGGCCGCAGCGGCAAGGGCTACGCCACCCGGATTGCCTTCGACCTCAACGACCCGATGGGCGAGTCGTCCTGCGTCACCTGCGGCGAATGCGTCGCCGCCTGCCCGACCGGGGCGCTCGTCAACAAACCGCTGCACGACGTCCCCATCCGGCCGCGCACCGAGCTGCGCCAGGTCGACACCGTCTGCCCGTATTGCGGCGTCGGCTGCGCGCTCACCTACCACGTCGACGACGAGCGCCAGGCGGTCGCGTTTGCCGAGGGCCGCGACCAGCCCGGCTCCAAGGGCCGCCTGTGCGTCAAGGGCCGCTACGGCTGGGACTACGCCCGCTCGCCACAGCGCCTCACCATGCCGCTGATCCGCCGCGAGGACTCATATCCCAAGGGCCCGCTGTCAGGGGACGTGAAGGGCGAAGGCCGCGGGCGGCGCAAGCCGGGGGGCTTGGTCGACTACGACGAGGTCATGCCCCACTTCCGCGAGGCCAGCTGGGAGGAGGCGATGGACCTCATCGCCAGCCGGCTGGTCGGCATCCGCGACGAGTACGGCCCCGGAGCCATCGCCGGCTTTGGCTCGGCCAAGTGCTCCAACGAAGAGGCGTACCTGTTCCAGAAGCTCATCCGCGCCGGCTTTGGCACCAACAACGTCGACCACTGCACGCGTCTGTGCCATGCCTCCAGTGTGGCCGCGCTGTTCGAAGGCGTCGGCTCGGCCGCGGTCTCCACCACCTACGGTGACATCACCAACGCCGACGTCGCCATCATCGCGGGCTCCAACACCACCGCCAACCACCCGGTCGCGTCATCGTTCTTCAAGCAGGCCCGCCGCCGGGGCACCAAGCTGATCGTCGTGGACCCCCGCCGCGAGCGCGTCGCCGACCACGCCGACATCTACTGCCAGATCAAACCCGGCACCGACGTCGCCTTCTACAACGGCGTCATGCACGAGATCATCGAGATGGGCCTGGTCGACGAGGAGTTCATCGCCAAGCGAACCAGCAACTACGAGGCTCTGGTCGAGCTGCTCAAGCAGTACTCGGCCGAGCGCGCCGGCCAGATCTGCGGTATCTCGCCGCGCACGCTGCGCGAGGTGGCGCGGATCTGGGGCGAGGCAGGGTCGGCGGTCGTCTACTGGGGCATGGGGATCTCCCAGCACACCACCGGCACCGACAACGCCCGCTGCCTGATCGCGCTGTGCGCGATCACCGGGCAGGTGGGCCGCCCCGGCACCGGCCTTCATCCGCTGCGCGGCCAGAACAACGTCCAGGGCGCCTCGGACTCCGGGCTGATCCCGATGTTCTATCCCGACTACCAGCCGGTGGACCGTCCGGCCGCCTGGGAGCGCTTCGAGCGCGCCTGGGGGCGTGAGCTCGATCATGTGCGCGGGCTCACGGTCACCGAGATCGTCGGCGCGGCACTCAAGAAGGGCGTGCGCGGGATGTACATGATGGGCGAGAACCCGTTTTTGTCAGACCCCAACATCAACAAGGTCCGCAAGGCCCTGAGCGCGCTCGACTTCCTCGCGGTGCAGGACATCTTCCTCACCGAGACCGCCGAGTTCGCCGACGTCATCCTGCCCGCCTCCTCCTACCTGGAGAAGGACGGCTCCTACACCAACACCGACCGCCGCGTCCAGCGCGGGCGCAAGGTGCTCGACCCACCCGGCCAGGCCCGTGTGGACTGGGAGATCATCCAGGACATCTCAAACCGCGTCGGCCTTGAGATGAACTACAGCTCGGCGGAGGAGATCTTCGACGAGCTCGTCTCCCTGATGCCCAACTACACCAACCTCACCTACGGCAACCTCGGACCGACCGGCAAGCTCTATCCCAACGCCGACCCCGAGAACTCCGACGGGACGATCGTCCTCTTCCAGGACCAGTTCAACACCGAGGACGGGCTCGCGCACCTGGTGCCCGCCGAGTGGATGCCCGCCCGGGAGCTGCCCAGCGAGGAGTACCCGTTCGTGCTGAACACCGGCCGTCTGCTCGAGCACTGGCACACCGGCTCGATGACGCGCCGCTCCTTCGCGCTTGACTCGATCTCGCCCAAGGCGACCGTGTTCATCAACCCCGTCGACGCGGAACGGCTCGGCATCGCCGACGGCGAGTTTGCTCGAGTGACCTCGCGACGAGGCACGATCGAGCTCGAGACCCGCGTGTCGCACCGCGAGACACCGGGCAGCTGCTTCATCCCCTTCCACTTCCGCGAGGCTGCCGCCAACCTGCTCACCATCGACGAGATCGACCCCTACGGGAAGATCCCCGAGTTCAAGTTCTGCGCCGTCCGGGTGGAACCGGCCGCGGTCGCTGCGGAGACGCAGTCATGAGCGTCGTCAACGGCCGCGTCCCCGGGCGGGAAGCGCGTGCCGGGAAGTTCAACGGTCCGAGCCTCATCCCGTCGTTGAACGTCATTCAGCGCGAGCACGGCTGGCTCCCCCGCGAGGAGCTCGTGCGCCTCAGCCGCGAGACCCGCCGGCCGCTTTATGAGCTCGAAGGCCTCATCTCGTTCTATCCCCACTTCCGGGTGCAGCCTCCGCCCCGCGTCCAGGTCACCGTGTGCCGCGACCTGTCGTGCTGGCTGCACGGTGGCGAGGAGCAGATCGCGCAGGTGCAGGCTCGCTACGGCGACGACGTGGAGATCGAGGTCCGGGAGGTGTCGTGCATCGGCCGCTGCGATATCGCGCCCGCGGCCACGGTCCAGGAGTGCCCCGTCCCGGCCGCCGACGTGGGCGCCGCCGTGGAGCGGGTTCGCTCCACCGGCGAGGCCGACGAGGGCGGCGAGGCGCTCGAGGCGCGGACCTGGCCCAACGACCCCTACACCGACCAGGATCCCGACGCGCGCTACGCCGGCGTGCGGGCGATGCTCGCGGGGGAGCTCGCTGCCGAGCAGGTGATCGCCGCGCTGAAGGACTCGGGCCTGCGCGGTATGGGCGGGGCCGGCTTCCCGACGGGCTCCAAGTGGGAGCTGGTGGCCGCCCAGGAGCCCGAGCCGAAGTTCGTGATCTGCAACGCCGACGAGTCCGAGCCGGGCACCTTCAAGGACCGCCAGATCCTCTCCGAGCAGCCCCACCTCGTGATCGAGGGCATGCTGCTCAGCATGCTCGCGGTGGGCGCCGAGCAGGGGTGGGTGTTCATCCGCCACGAATACGCAATCGAGGAGGGCGCTGTCCGCGCCGAGCTTGATCGTGCCCGCGCGGCTGGGCTGCTCGGCACCGACGTCCTTGCCCCGGGCCGCCCGCTCGAGATCGACATCTTCACCTCGCCCGGCGGCTACATCCTCGGCGAGGAGTCGGCGCTGATCGAGTGCATGGAGGGCCACCGCGGCGAGCCGCGCAACAAGCCGCCATTCCCCGGCGTGAGCGGCCTGTGGGGCAAGCCCACCCTGATGAACTCCGTCGAGACGTTCGCCGCGGTCCCAGTCATCCAGCAGCGTGGAGCGCAATGGTGGAAGGACCAAGGCGTCAACGGTGGGACGGGCCTGAAATTCTTCGCCATCTCCGGACACATCGCCAACCCTGACGTCTACTGCGTTCCCATGGGCACCACCGCCCGTGAGCTCATCGAGCTGGCCGGCGGCATGGCCGACGGCGCGACTCTCCAGGCCTTTCAACCCGGCGGGTCGTCCTCGAACTTCCTCGGTCCCGAGCAGCTCGACGTCCCGCTTGACTTCAAGCCACTGGCCGACGCCGACTCCATGCTCGGGTCAGGCGCGGTGGTGGTCATCAACGACGAGACCGACCTGCTGGCCGCCGCCACCAACGTCCTGCGCTTCTTCCGCAACGAGTCGTGCGGCAAATGCGTCCCCTGCCGCGTCGGGTCTCACAAGGCCCACACCATCCTCGTCAACGCGCTCGCCGAGGGGCTAGGGGCCGACGGCATCGATACGCGCATCGACCGGCTCGAGGAGACGCTGCGGATGACGTCGATTTGCGGGCTGGGACAGGTGGCGCTGGGGCCGGTGATGAGCGTCCTGCGCCGCGGGCGCGCCGGCGCCCCCAGCTGAGCGACGGCATGGCCGCCACCGGCCGCGAATTCTTCACCGCCAAGACGGTGGCCGAAGCGCTGGCAGACTTTCGCCCGGCCCACCGCACCGGCACCGAGACCGTCGCGCTGGACAACGCCGCCGGCCGCGTCCCCGCCACCGACATACGGGCCGACGAGGCGCTACCGGGCTTTGACCGCTCCAGCGTGGACGGTTACGCCGTCCGCGCGCAGCACACCTTCGGCGCCTCCGAATCGATCCCGGCGTATCTCACCCTCGCCGGTAGCGTGGCCATGGGCGCGGCCGCCGAGCTCCCCTTGCCACCCCACAGCGCCATCGCCGTCCCTACAGGCGGCGCGCTCCCGGACGGCGCCGACGCCGTGGTGATGATCGAATACACCCAGGAGGCGATGACCGGCACGATCGAGGTGGTTCGTCCTGTCGCGCCCGGCGAGGGCATCGTGCGCGCCGACGAGGATCTGGCGCCGGGACAGACCGCCGTGCGTGCCGGAGCCCCGCTCAGAGCCCAGGACGTCGCCATGCTGGCCGCCTTGGGGATCACCGAGCTCGCCGTGCACACGCGGCCCATCGTCAGCATTCTCGCCACGGGCGACGAGCTGATCGCGCCCGATGCGGGCGCGGTCAGACCGGGAGAGGTGCGCGACGCGCTGAGCAGCTCCGTGGGTGCGCTGGTGCGCGAGGCCGGCGGCCGGACCCAGCCGCCGCGGATCGTCCGTGACGACCCCGGCGTGCTGCACGACGCCCTCGCGCGCGCGCTCGCCACCAGCGACGTGGTTGTCATCTGCGCGGGCTCGTCGGTCGGCGCACGAGACGAGACTGCCCGCACCGTCGCCGCCCTGCCGCGGGCGGAGATCTGGTGCCACGGCCTGGCCATCAAACCGGGCAAGCCGACCCTCTTGGCCTCGAGCGACGGGATCCCCATCATCGGGCTGCCCGGTAATCCGCGCTCGGCGCTCGTCGTGTTCCGGCTCATCGGGATGCCGCTGGTGCGCCGCACCGGGGGGTGGAGCGCCGAGCACCGCGCCGCGTCGACCCCGCGGCGATTGGCACGCGACCTGCCATCGGCCGCCGGTCGCCTCGACGTCGTCCAGGTCCGCCTCTCGGGCGACGAAGCCGAGCCGATCTTCGGCCCCTCCGCGCTGCTGTCGGTCCTCACCGCCGCCGACGGCTACGTGATCATTCCCGAGGACGCGAACGGCCTGCGGGGCGGCGAGACCGTCGAGGTGTTCCTCTATCGCTGAGCGCACCACACCCTTTCTGCGCGACGTCCCGCTGGCTCGTGCGCTCGAGGAGTGGACACTCTGCCGCAAGGCGACCGGCTGTCCGCCTCGGGTCCCCGCCGTCACAGTGGCGCTCGATCAGGCGGTCGGGCGCGTCACCGCCAAGCCGATCTGGGCCACCCGGTCATCACCGCCGTTCGACGCGGCGGCCATGGACGGCATCGCGCTGCGTGCCGCCGACACCCGTGGCGCCGGCGAGACCACCCCCCTGCTGCTCGCACCCGAGTCGTTCGCGGTCGTCGACACCGGCGATCCGCTCCCGGAGGGCTACGACGCCGTGGTCATGCGCGAGCACGTCCACTACGTCAACGGTCAGGCAGAGCTGCGCGCCGCCGTCGCCCCCTACCAGCACGTGCGCTCGATCGGCGAGGACATCAGCGCCACCGAGCTGCTCCTGCCCACCGGACACCGCCTGCGCGCCGTGGACGTCGCCGCGGCCGCGGCCGCCGGCGCCACCGAGATCGTCGTGCGCCGTGCGCCCGTGGTGGCGATCCTTCCCACCGGCGACGAGATGCGCCCTGCGGGTTCGGAGCTTGCCCCCGGGGAGCTGTTGGACACCAACTCGCTGATGCTCGCCGCCCAGGCCCGTGCCGCCGGCTGCGAGGCCGTGACTCTGCCCATCGAGCCCGACGACCAGGACCGCATCGCGGCCGCAATCCGCGGCGCGACCGGCCAATGCGACCTGATGATCGTCATCGCGGGATCCAGTGCCGGGCGCGACGACTACACCGCCCGGCTCGTCGAGCAGCTCGGCGCCCTGGCCGTCCACGGCGTCGCTGTCCGGCCCGGGCACCCGGTCGTCCTGGGCGCCATCGACGCCACGCCGGTGATCGGCGCCCCCGGCTATCCCGTCTCGGCGTCGCTGACCTTCGACATCTTCGCCGCCCCGCTCCTCGCCGACCTCGAGGGCGCGGTGGCGACACCGCGCCCCCAGACGCAGGCCCGGCTGGCGCGCAAGGTCGTCTCGGTGATCGGCTCTGATGACTGGGTCCGGGTCCGTCTGGGGCGGGTCGGCGACGGCCTCGTGGCCTCGCCCCTACCGCGGGGCGCCGGCGTGCTCACCTCGCTGGTCCGCGCCGACGGACTGCTGGTCATCCCCGCCGAGGTCGAGGGCCACCACGCAGGCGAGGAGATCGACGTCTCGCTGTTGCGCAGCCTTCCCGAGATCGAGGGCACGATCGTCGCCATCGGCTCCCACGACCCCATCCTCGACCTGGCCGCCTCCGAGCTGCGCACCCGCGACCCCGGGGTCACCCTGGCGTCCAGCAACGTCGGCTCGCTGGGCGGCCTCATCGCGCTGCGCGACGGGCTCTGCCATCTCGCCGGATCGCACCTGCTCGAGCCCGAGACCGGCGAGTACACGATCCCGTACGTGGAGCAGATGCTCGGCGGCCGGGACATCGCCATCGTCCGCCTCGTGCATCGCGAGCAGGGACTGATCGTCGCCCCTGGCAACCCGCTCGGCCTCGATGCGATCAGCGACCTCGTCCAGGCCGAGCTGCGCTACGTCAACCGCCAGCGGGGCGCGGGCACCCGCGTCCTGCTCGACTTCGAACTGCAACGCGCCGGCATCGATCCCGCGGCCCTCAGCGGCTACTCGCGCGAGGAGCCGACGCATCTGGCCGTCGCCGCGGCCGTCTCGGCGGACCGGGCCGACTGCGGCCTGGGCGTACAGGCCGCGGCCCGAGCCTTCGGGTTGGATTTCGTGCCCATCGTCCAGGAGCCTTACGACCTGGTGCTTGAACGTGGCACCGCCGAGTCAGAACGCCTGGCGCCGCTGTGGGCGCTTATGGAGACCGCGGCGTTCCGCTCCGCCGTCGAGGGTCTCGGCGGCTACGACACCAGCCAGATGGGCCGTCGCATCCGCTAGCGGTTGTGCTCAGCCGCCGCCCATGCCGGTGCTGAGCACCACCTCGGCCGCGTCGACAGGGAAAGCGTCGCCCTCCACGGGCGCGAAGAAGGTGCCGTCGCTACGCACCGCCTCGTAGTCCTGGCCGATCAGATCGCGATAGACGTCCTCGGCTCGGGTCACCGAACCCGCGTCGTCCGGCGTCCACTCCGCCAGCACCTCATCGCCGTCGGCTGTCCTGCGCATCAGCTTGCCCATAGGCCGATACTAAACCCGGTCAGCGCTGAAC
>JBAQGP010000939.1:0-1750 GCA_049287845.1 Solirubrobacteraceae bacterium
GCTCATACCACCAGCGCCCGTTCGCCGGTGGCGTACACGTCGACGTCGAGGTACTCCGGGAACGGCTGGGCCGGCACATAGCGCGCCGCGCTGGCGATCATGGCGGCATTGTCGGTGCAGAGCTCGCGCGGCGGAATGTCGATCGGGACCCCGAGCGCCGACAGCCGGTCGCGCAACGGACCGTTGGCCGCCACCCCGCCCCCCACGGCGAGCTGCTCCGCTCCAGTCCGCTTCAGCGCGCGCTCGACGCGCAGCGCCAGCGCCTCGACGATGGCCCGCTGGTAAGACGCCGCGAGGTCCGCGCGCCGGCGTTCTGACTCGGCCTCGCCCAGCTCGCGCACGCGGTAGAGCAGTGCGGTCTTCAGCCCCGCAAAGGAGAAATCCAGCCCCGGCATGCGCGCGCCCGTCGGGAAGTCAAATGCGCTGGGGTCTCCGTCTCGCGCCAGCCGCTCCAGTGCCGCACCGCCGGGGTAGCCGAGCCCCAGCAGCCGGGCCCCCTTGTCGAAGGCCTCGCCGGCAGCGTCGTCGAGCGTCTGGCCCAACACCTCGTAACCGGGACCGTGATCGGTCACGCGGGCCAGGAAGGTGTGGCCTCCGCTGGCGATGAGGCCGAGAAACGGGGGCTCGAGCGGGCACGGCTGCAGAAAGCCGGCGGCAATATGCCCATGGAGGTGGTCGACCGGCGCCAGCGGCAGCGCGTGAGCGGCGGCCATCGCCTTGGCCGTCGCCAGTCCCACGAGCAGCGCGGCGACGAGCCCCGGTCCTCGCGTGACGGCCACCAGCTCGATGTCGGTCAGCGCGGCCTGGGCCTGGTGCAGCGCGTCCTGCACGGCCGCCCCGACGAGCTCGAGGTGGTGACGGCTGGCGATCTCGGGGACGACACCGCCGTAGCGGTCGTGGATCCCCTGGGAGGAGATGACGTTGGACAGGATCTCGCCAGCCTCGGTGACGACAGCCGCGCAGGTGTCATCGCACGAGGTCTCGAGCGCCAGGATCATCCGGCCGCGCCCGAGGGGGACGTCGTCTCCAGGGTGCGCCACATGATGACCGCGTCCTCGCCGTTGTCACGGTAGTAGCGCGGGCGCGTGCCGGCCGAGCGAAACCCGAACCGCTCGTATAGGGCGATCGCCGGTGCGTTGGAGGTCCGCACCTCCAGGGTGTACTCGCGGTCGGTGCCGGCGCGCTCGATCATCTGCCCGAGCAGCGTCCGTGCGATGCCCCGCCGCCGCAGCGCCGGGTCGACCGCGATGTTCATCAGGTGCCATACGGTGTCGTAACGGGCGCAGATCAGGTAGCCCAGCAGCCGGTCCCGGTCATCGACCGCGGCGAGACATAGTCCCGAGGGCTTGGACAGCTCGAGCACGAACATCGCCAGCGACCACGGCGTCGAGAATGCCCGCCGCTCGATGGCGATGACCTGGGGAAGGTCGGAATAGCCGAGAGGCCGAATCGTGACGCTGTCTGAAGTCATTGCGGGCGGGTGGTGCGGAGGCTGATCTCGGCGTCGGGCAGACGCAGATACTCCGGCTGGATGCGTTCCGGAGGCTCAGGTCGCAGAGCACACGCCAGCCGGCAGTGCTCGACGGCCGTGACCTGGTTGAGCTCTGAATCCGGCTCTGCAGTCCGCGCTCCCCCATGCTCGAAAACCTCCGTAAATTCTACCGTCCCGTCACCCACGGCCAGCCAGGCGCGACCGTCGGCGCGCATGGCCTCGGCGAGCGCCTCCGGGGCCAGCGCGCGAGCGCTGAAC
>JBAQGP010000940.1:0-7517 GCA_049287845.1 Solirubrobacteraceae bacterium
GAGATCATCGGAGCCGGCCCGCGCGCCGCCCAGCGCCGCGACCAGATCCTTCAGGCCTTCGCGGGCGTCCTGGACGCCGAGAACGCGGCGGCCGCCCGCCGCGGGCTGATGGGGCGCTTCACCTCCCCGCTCGACTCCTTCGCCGTCGTCGGCGCCATCACCGAGCTCGTCTCCCGCCAGGTGCGCCTCGGCGTTCCCGAGCACATCATGGATCTGGCGCCGGTCATCGACCGGCTGATCTTCGGCCTGCTCGACGAGAGCCCGTCGTGAGCCCGCGCGACGGTCGTGCGTCCCGTCCTGCCCGGACATTGGAGGCGCTGGAACGGGAGATCGTCACCTGCCGCAAATGCCCTCGGCTCGTCGCCTGGCGTGAGGAGGTGGCCCGCGTCAAGCGGGCGTCGTTCGCCGATGAGACCTACTGGGGCCGTCCCGTGCCCGGCTTCGGCGACCCGGTGGCGTCGGTCGTGGTTCTGGGGCTCGCCCCGGCGGCGCACGGGGGCAACCGCACCGGTCGTGTGTTCACCGGCGACCGTTCCGGCGACTGGCTGTTCGCGGCGCTGCACCGCGCCGGCTACGCCAACCAGCCGACCTCGCGCACCCGCGACGACGGGCTGGCCCTGGACGACTGCTGGGTCGCCGCCGCGGTGCGCTGCGCCCCCCCGGCCAACAAGCCCACCCCGGCCGAGCGCGACACCTGCCTGCCCTACGCGGTGGCAGAGCTGGAGCTGCTCGCCCGCGCCCGTGTCGTCGTATGCCTGGGCGCCTTCGCCTGGGATGCCGCCCTGCGCATCCTCGCTGCCCGTGGACACGAGCGAATGCGGCCGCGCCCTCGTTTCGGCCACGGCGCCGAGGCGGTGAGTGGCGGCCTCACGCTTCTCGGTTGCTTTCATCCCAGCCAGCAGAACACGTTCACCGGCCGCTTGACCGAGGACATGCTCGACACGATCCTGGCCCGCGCCCGTGCGCTCAGCGAGGCGACCGCGGGTCGGTAGGCTGCGGCGCGGCTACGCATCGACGCAGGAGGCAGGCATGGACCACAGCTCCGGACTCACACGGCGTCAGACGCTCCAGCGCATGGGGGCGGCGGGACTCGGGCTGACCGGCCTGGGCGGTGGACTCGAGGCGCTGCTGGCGGGAGCGGCAGGGGCGGCACCCGTCCGGGGCACGCTCAAGGACATCGAGCATGTCATCTTCCTCATCCAGGAGAACCGCTCGTTCGACCACTACTTCGGGACGCTGAGCGGCGTGCGCGGGTTCGGCGACAAGCGCGGCGCGAGCGCCTTTCGCCAGAAGGACGCCGGCGGCGCGACGGTCGTCCCGTTCAAGCTCCCCTCCGGCGGCATGCAGTACTGCCTGCCCGACATCACCCACGACTGGGGTCCGCAGCACCGCTCCTTCAACAACGGCCACATGAACGACTGGGTCAGGGTCCACGAGGCGACCACCAACGGGGGCGACGGCCCGGCGGCGGGCATCGAGACCATGGGCTACTACACGCGATCGCAGCTGAGCTTCTACTACTCGCTGGCTGACGCGTTCACGATCTGCGACGGCTACCACTGCTCGGTGATCGGGCCGACGGACCCCAACCGGCTGATGTCGATGAGCGCCTCGCTGGATCCGGCGGGCACGAAGGGCGGCCCGCTGGTGGAGACGCTCGTGGGCACACGCAACGCCTTCAAGGGCGGGTTCACGTGGACGACGATGCCCGAGCGCCTGCAGTCCCAGGGCGTGAGCTGGAAGGTCTACATGGATCCCCAGGGCGGCATCTTCGACAACGTCCTGCCCTACTTCGCCGCCTACAACGAGCCCGGCGAGCTGGCTGACCGCGGCCTGCGCCCGACGTACCCCCACGACTTCATGGCCGACATCCGCCACAACGCGCTGCCCTCGGTGTCATGGGTCCTCACCAACCTGGCGGCCACCGAGCACCCCGGATTCTCGGCGGCGGTCTCCGGCGAGGTCGCGGTGGCCCAGATCGTCAAGGCCGTCATGTCAAACCCCAAGGTATGGCGCAAGACCGCGCTGTTCATCACCTGGGACGAGAACGGCGGTTTCTTTGATCACGTCGCGCCGCCCGTCGCGCCCAAGGGCACCAAGGGCGAGTACCTCACCGTGGCCAACCTGCCCGCCGCGGCCAACGGGATCCGCGGGCCGATCGGGCTGGGCTTCCGGGTGCCGATGCTCATCGTCTCCCCGTTCACCCGCGGCGGCCTGGTGTCCTCGGACACCTTTGACCACACGTCCATGCTGCGCTTCGTCGAGACGCGCTTCGGCGTCGAGGTGCCCAATCTGTCGGCGTGGCGCCGTCGGGTCACCGGCGACCTCACCGGCGCGTTCAACTTCGCCGCCAGGCCCAACGACAGCAAGCCCAGGCTGGCCGGGCCGGGGGCGGCCAACGGGCCGAACTGCAACACCTCGACCGACAAGCCGGCGCCCGTGCTCTCCGCCGCATTCCCCAAGCAGGAGAAGACCCCCACCCGCACACGGCCGAGCGGGATCGTTGGCAAGAAGAAGAAGCAGTGACGGCGGTCTCGGCGTACGTCAACGGCGGGCTGGGGAAGGGTCTGGATGGAGCGTCGGTGTCTGGTCGCCTGCTCAGTTGCTTGAAAGCTCAGAGCACACGCCACGAGTTTGGGCGGTGTGTGCTTTGAGAGTTCAGCCCGCTGAACGCTCAGAGCACGCACGGTGAAATCGGACGGTGTGCGATCTGTGCGTTCAGTGACCGGCGAACACGGCACGGGCCATGCTTTCCTCAGTCGTCGTTGGCGTTCGCTGATAACTCGAGTCATCTAGCCTCTGGGGACCTTCTGAGCCGTCACGACCGGGGAGCGAGAACGATGCAGGGAATTCAGTTCACCCAGTTCGGAGGACCCGACGTGCTGGAGCTGGTGGAGCTCCCCGATCCCGAGCCGGGCCCTGGCCAGATCAGGGTGGCGGTGCGAGCCGCGGGCGTCAATCCCATCGACTGGAAGGTCCGCAGCGGCGCCATGGGCGGTGACCTGCCCAAGCGCACGGGCCAGGAGGTGTCGGGCGTCGTGGACAAGCTCGGTGACGGCGTGACGGGCGTCGAGGTGGGCGAGGCCGTGTTCGGCGGGGCGGCCGGCGGAGGCGGGGCGGCGCAGTACGCGCTGGTCGAGAACTACGCGCGCGTCCCGGCGTCGCTGGACTTCGCGGGTGCCGCGGCCCTCCCGGTTGCGGTCGAGACGGCGGTGCGCACTCTCGACGTGCTGAGGGTGAGCGGCGGCCAGACCGTCGTCATCAACGGCGCCTCGGGGAGCGTCGGCATCGCGGCGGTGCAGTTCGCCCTCGCGCGCGGCGCCCATGTCATCGGGACCGCCAGCGAGGCCAACCAGGATTACGTACGCGAGTTCGGGGCCGAGCCCACGACCTACGGCGACGGGCTGGTGGAGCGCGTGCGCGCACTCGTGGGCGGGAGCGACCCGGCCGTGGACCGCGCGCTCGACGCCGCCGGCGGCGGGGTGCTGCCCGCGCTGGTGGAGCTCACCGGCTCCCCCGACCGTGTCGTGACCATCGCCGACTACCCCGGGGCCGAGCAGACCGGGGTGCCATTCAGCGGCGGCATGGGCCCTGAGCGTGCCTGGCACGCCCTCGCCGACGCCGCCGAGCTGATCAAGGCCGGCCGCTTCCGGTTGCCGGTGGCCCAGACGTTTCCGCTCTCCGACATCTCCGAGGCCCACCGCATCTCACAGAGCGGCCATCCGCGCGGCAAGCTCGTCCTCATCGTGTCGGAGGGGTGAGCACCCCCGCCCCGCGGGCGGAGCTGGCGGCCCTGCAGATCGCCGACCCGTCCGAGGTGTGGAGCGCGCTTGGGTTCACCGTGTCCCCCGATGGGGTTCTCGTGCTCGGTGGCGTGGAGCTGTGGCTCGACGCCGCCGGTCGCGGGGTCACCGGGTGGACGCTGCGGCGGATCACGCTGCACCACGACATCGACGGTCTGCCCACCGGCACCACCACCCAACCGCCCCCGCCCAGGACCGGCCACCCCAACGGCGCCATGGACCTCGACCACGTCGTCGTGACCACGCCGGACTTCGACCGGACCGCGTCGGCGTTGGACGAGGCCGGGATCCCGTTGAAGCGGATCCGGCGGGATGACGCGGGCGCCGCCCGATCAGGCGAGGCCGGACGCCGAGGGGGCGGCAGGCCCGCGGCCGGCGGGTTTCGCCAGGGCTTTCGGCGGCTCGGTCCGGCCATCCTCGAGATCGTCGAGGCGCCGGCGATGCCGGCCGGCCCGGCGCGGTTCTGGGGCCTGGTGGTGACCGTGGCCGACCTGGTGGGCGTGCGAGCGCGGCTGGCTCCGCATGTGGGCGAAATCCGCGACGCGGTTCAGCCCGGACGCCAGATCGCCACCCTGTCACAGAGTGCCGGGCTCTCGCCGCGGGTGGCCTTCATGGACCCGGAGTAGGGCCCCGGCCGCGGACAGGTCCGGTCCTCAATCGCGAGTAGCCTCAATTCCATGTCCCTCGATGTCTTCAGCGCCCGCACGCGCGATTGGTTTGCCGGCGCGTTTGAGGCGCCGACCGCGGCCCAGGAGCAGGCCTGGCCGGCGATCGCCTCCGGCGAGCACGTCCTGATCTCGGCGCCCACCGGGTCCGGCAAGACTCTGGCGGCCTTCCTGTACGCGATCGACCGCCTGGCCGCGCTCACGCCCCCCTCCAATCCACGCGACCGGCGTATCGGGCTGGTCTACGTGTCGCCGCTCAAGGCGCTGTCCTACGACGTGGACCGCAACCTGCGCACGCCGCTGCGCGGGATCGGCGCCGACCTCAGAGTGGCGGTGCGCACGGGGGACACGCCCCAGCGCGAGCGCCAGCAGATGCTGCGCGAGGCGCCCGACATCCTCATCACCACGCCCGAGTCGCTGTACCTGATGCTCACGGGGCAGGCGCAGAAGCTGTTTACGGGCACACGGTGGTGCATCGTGGACGAGATCCACGCCGTGGCCTCGACCAAGCGCGGCTCACACCTGGCGCTCACGCTGGAGCGGCTCACCGAGGCCGCCGGCGCCGACGTGCAGCGGATCGGCCTGTCGGCGACCCAGAATCCGCTGGAGGAGGTCGGGCGGTTCATGGTCGGGCCCCACCGGCAGTGCCGGGTGGTGGACACCGGGATGCGCAAGGAGCTCGATCTGGAGATCCGCGTGCCGGTCGAGTCGATGGTCGAGCCCGAGGCCACGCCGGGGGTGGGCGGGACCGAGTTGGACCCGCTGGCGGGCGGCGAGGCGACGCGGCGCTCGATCTGGCCGGCGATCTATCCCGAGCTGCTCGAGCTCATCCGCCAGCACAAGTCGACGATCATGTTCGTCAACAACCGCCGCAGCGCCGAGCGGATCGCGCTGCGCCTGAACGAGATGGCCGGCGAGGAGCTGGCCCGCTCGCATCACGGCTCGCTGGCGCGCGAGGAACGCACGGTGGTGGAGGAGATGCTCAAGGGCGGCGAGCTTCCGTGCCTGGTCGCCACCTCGAGCCTCGAGCTGGGCATCGACATGGGGGCGGTGGACCTCGTCATCCAGGTGGAGTCGCCCAAGTCGGTGGCCCGCGGGCTGCAGCGCATCGGCCGCGCCGGCCACTCGGTGGGCGACGTCAGCCGCGGGCGCATCTTTCCCAAGTTCCGCTCCGACCTGCTCGAGTGCGCGGTGGTGGCGCGGCGGATGCGCGAGGCCCAGATCGAGACAACGGTGGTGCCGCGCAACCCGCTCGACGTGCTCGCCCAGCAGATCGTCGCCATCGCCGCAGCCGCGGGCGAGGACGAGACGGTGGCGGTCGACGACCTGTTCGCGCTCGTCACCCGCACCCACTCCTACGCCGAGCTCAGCCGCTCGCAGCTGGAGAACGTGCTCGACATGCTCGACGGCCGCTACCCGTCGTCTGAGTTCGCCGAGCTGCGGGCGCGGATCGTGTGGGATCGTGTCGCGGGGACCATCCGTCCGCGCCGGGGCGCGCGCCAGCTCGCGGTGACCAATGCCGGCACGATCCCCGACCGCGGCCTGTTCGCGGTCACGCTGCCCGACGGCCGTCGCGTCGGCGAGCTCGACGAGGAGATGATCTACGAGGCCCGGCCCGGCCAGACGTTCCTGCTGGGGGCCACCACCTGGCGGATCGAGGAGATCGGCCGCGACCGGGTCATCGTCACGCCGGCGCCCGGCGTCCCTGGCGCGATCCCGTTCTGGAAGGGCGACAGCATCGGCCGCCCGCGGGAGCTCGGCGAGGCCATCGGGGCCTTCTCGCGCTGGGCCGTGGACCAGTCGCCCGAGACGCTGCAGCGCGACTATGACCTCGACCGCCGGGCCGCGAGCAACCTCGTCGAGTTCCTGTCAGAGCAGCAGCAGGCGACCCGGGTGGTGCCGTCTGACCGGGCGATCGTGGTGGAGCGGTTCCGGGATGAGATTGGCGACTGGCGCTTGTGCGTGCTCAGTCCGTTCGGGGGCCGCGTCCATGCCGCCTGGTCGCTCGCTCTGTCATCGCGGATTCGCGAACAGGTGGGGCTGGAGTCCGACGCCATCTATTCCGACGACGGGATCATCGTGCACCTCCCCGACGCGGAGGAGCCCCCGGGCGCCGACCTGGTGCTGCTCGAGCCCGATGAGATCGAGGACCTGGTGGTCGCCGAGCTGGGGTCCTCGGCGCTGTTCGGGGCCCGCTTCCGGGAGAACGCGGCACGGGCGCTGCTCATCCCGCGGGCGCGCCCGGGCAAGCGCACCCCGCTGTGGCAGCAGCGGCTGAAGTCCCAATCATTGCTCGAGGTGGCCAAGAAATACGGCGAGTTCCCGATCATCCTCGAGACCTACCGCGAGTGCCTGCGTGACGTTCTCGACGTCCCCGGGCTGGTGGAGCTGCTCACGCGGCTGCACCGCCGGGAGATCACGCTCGTGGAGGTCGAGACCGCGACGGCATCGCCGTTTGCCTCCTCGCTGCTGTTCGACTACGTCGCCACCTATATGTACGAGGGCGACACGCCCAATGCCGAGCGTCGCGCGGCCGCGCTGTCGCTGGACCGCGATCTGCTGCGCGAGCTGTTGGGGCAGGAGGAGCTGCGTGACCTCATCGACCCCGGCGCGCTCGAGCGCGTCGAAGCCGATCTGCAGTGCCTGTCAGAGCCGGCGCGCGCCGTCAACCGCGACGGCCTGCTCGACGTCCTGCGGCGCGTGGGGGACCTGTCGCTCGAGGAGGTCTCGGCGCGGGTGCTCGAGGGCCTGGATCCTCCGGCGATGCTGTCTGACCTGCGCGGGGAGCGTCGCGCCGCCCGGGTGCGCATCAACGGGCAGGAACGCTGGATCGACGCCGCTGACGCGGGCCTGTACCGCGACGCGCTGGGGGCCGCGCCCGCCGGCGGGCTGCCGGCGGCGTTCCTGGAGGACGTGCCCGAAGCGCTGTCGCGACTGCTGGCCCGGTTCGGTGCCACGCACGGGCCTTTCACGACCGCGGATGTGCGGGCGCGCTACGGGATCGACGCCTCGGCGGCGCTGCGCGAGCTCGAACGATCCGGCTCGCTGG
>JBAQGP010000941.1:0-2300 GCA_049287845.1 Solirubrobacteraceae bacterium
CGTGGCGGCGGTGGCCCGGAAAGGCGTGGGCGGTGACGTCCGTCAGCAGTCCGGTGCCGGCGACCGCCGCCCCGATCAGCACGCGGTTGAGCGTGTGCAGGCGGCGAAGCGCGGCGTCGCGGCGGGCATGGGCGTGTGTGCGGAGCGATCTGCTCATGAGCACGACTCTGTCCAGATTCGCTTAAGGGGCATTTATCCCTGGATGAGAAGTCTCTGTTGAGGCTGTTTGCAGGGGAAAGGGTTCGTATGATGGGCGCGTGACGAACATCGTCCTGATCGAGGACGAGCCCGGAATCGTGGATTTCATCGACCGTGGGCTGAGCGTTCATGGTTTTGAGGTCCGGTCCGCGCTCGACGGCGAGAGCGGCCTGGAGCTCGCGCTCGGTGATCACGTCGATCTCGTGGTACTCGACCTCATGCTCCCCGGCCGCAGCGGGATGGAGGTCCTGCGCGACCTGGCCTCGGAACGTCCCGAGCTGCCGGTGATCGTGCTCACGGCGCGCGGCGAGCTCGAGGATCGTGTCGGGGGGCTCAACGCCGGCGCCGCCGACTACCTGGTCAAGCCCTTCGCGCTCGCCGAGCTCGAGGCCCGCATCCGGGCTCAGCTCCGCGCCGCACGTCAGGCGCCGGCGACGGTCATCCGCAGCGGCGAGCTGGAGGTCGACCTGCTCGCGCGTGAGGTCCACATGGGCGGCGAGCTGGTACGCCTGACCAACACCGAGTTCGACCTGCTCGCCTACTTCATGAACCACCCCGGCCACGTGCTCAACCGCCAGCAGATCCTGCGGGCGGTGTGGGGCTACGGCCACGATCCGGCCACCAACATCGTTGACGTCTACATCGGCTACCTGCGGCGCAAGCTGGCCATCGGCGGGCGGTCGGTGCCGATCGTCACCGTCCGCTCCCGCGGCTACCGCCTGGAAGAGGACACGGGATGATCACCCGCGCCAGCGTCCGATGGCGTCTGGTGGCTTGGGTGACAGGAGTGCTGCTGGCCGTCGCGGCGGTCATCTTCGTCGTGGTCTATGAACAGACCGGGACCGAGCTGCGCGCGGAGGTCGACCAGGACGTGGCCGGCGACCTCTCCCAGCTCTCGCAGGCGGTGAAGGGGGTCCGGGCAGGCTCTGCGGATGCAGTGCTCGGGCAGGCCGCGACCTACCTGCGCGCCCAGCCGTTCAGCCCCACGTCATCGCTGATGTTCGCCGCGATTCCCGGCCACGGGACCACGAGCAACCCGCCCGATCTGCTGGGCAGCGCCGCTCCCGACCACGGCGAGACGGTGGCCCAGCAGAACCGGGAGAACGCGCTGGGCCGGGCTCTGCTCACCGCCCCGGTCAGGATCACGACGCAGCGGGCCCCGGACATCGGACGGGTTCGGCTCGACGAGCGGGTTGTTCGCGTGGGGAGGCTTCAGGTCCGGGTGGGCGCCGGCGAGCCGCTGGCGATCGTCACGCGGGCACAGCGCAGCATCGAGCGCTCGTTCGTCATCGCCGGCGCCCTGGCTCTGGTCCTGGCCCTTATCGCCTCCTACCTCGCCGGCGCCTCGGTCTCGCTGCCGTTGCGGCGGATGGCCCGCGTGGCGGCGCAGGTCGACGATGGCGATCTGAATCCCCGGATGGACACGACGCGGCGGGAGGCGGGCGAGATCCGTGTCCTGGCCGAGTCGTTCAATCGCATGCTCGACCGCCTCGCCGAGGCGTTCTCGGCCCAGCGGGATTTCATCGCCGACGCCTCGCATGAGCTGCGCACGCCGCTCACCGTGATCGGCGGACAGCTCGAGGTGCTGGCGGCGCAGGACCATCCCGCGCCCGAGGAGGTCCGGCGCGTCGAACGCCTGGTCGCCGGCGAGATCGCGCGGACCTCGCGGCTGGTCGATGACATGCTGTTGCTGGCGCGGTCAGAGCGGCGCGATTTCCTCCAGTACCGGGAGTTCGAGCTCGAGCCCTTCGTCGCCGAGCTGTGGCTGGGCGCGTGCATCGGCGAGGACCGCCGCTTCCAGCTGAGCCCGATCCCCGACGCGATCCTCACCGCCGACCCCGACCGCCTGGCACAGGCGCTGCGCAACCTCATCCGCAATGCCGTCGAGCACACCAGCGCCCCGGGGGGCCTGGTGCGGCTGGAGGTGACGGCCCGGCCCGGCGGGATCGTGCGCTTCGTCGTCCTCGACGACGGTCCGGGCATCGACGACGACGAGCTGGAGCAGGTCTTCGAGCGCTTTCACCGCACCGACGACGACCGCAGCCGCAAGACGGGCGGCGCCGGCCTGGGCTTGCCGATCGTCCGCGCGATCGCCCTGGCGC
>JBAQGP010000942.1:0-3319 GCA_049287845.1 Solirubrobacteraceae bacterium
TACCGGCGCATGTTGTGCGAGGCGCAGTCCGGGCGCGCCATCGCCGGCTACGTCTACACCGCCGCGGGGCTGGGCGAGTCCACGACCGACATGGCGTGGGACGGCCAGGCGCTGATCTACGAGAACAGCCAGCTCGTGTGCGAGTCAGAGCGCTTCGCCGACGAGCCGGAGCTGATCGTCGCCGACCTCGACCTGGACCGGATCCTCTCTGACCGGATGAGCACGAGCAGCTATGGCGACTCGATCCATGACCTGCGCGAACGGGCGCGTCGGGTCCGCCGCATCGAGTTTGACCTGGGCGTGCCCACCGACGCCTTCGCGCTGGAGCGGCGCATCGAGCGCTTCCCCTACGTTCCGGCCAATCCGGTCAGCCGCAACGATCGCTGCGAAGAGGTCTACAACATCCAGGTCCGCGGGCTCCAGACCCGGTTGCTGGCCACTGGGATTCAGAAGATCGTCATCGGCGTCTCGGGCGGGCTGGACAGCACCCACGCGCTGATCGTCGCAGCGCGGGCGATGGACCGCCTCGGCCTGCCGCGCTCCAACGTCCTCGGCTTCACGCTGCCGGGCTTTGCCACCAGCGCGCGCACGCTGCGCAACGCCCACACGCTCATGCAGGCCCTCGGCGTCAGCGCGTCGGAGCTGGACATCCGGCCCTCGGCCAACCAGATGCTGCGTGACATCGGCCACCCCGCGGCCGACGGCGAGCCCCAGTACGACGTCACCTACGAGAACGTCCAGGCCGGCGAGCGCACCTCGCACCTGTTCCGCCTGGCCAACTACCACCAGGGCCTCGTGCTGGGTACCGGTGACCTCTCCGAGCTGGCCCTGGGCTGGTCGACCTACGGGGTGGGCGACCAGATGTCGCACTACAACGTCAACGCCTCGGTGCCCAAGTCCCTCATCCGCTTCCTCATCCGCTGGGCGATCGGCACCGACCAGTTCTCCAGCGAGGCCAACGCCGTCCTCGCCGACATCGTCGAGACCGCCATCTCCCCCGAGCTCATCCCGGCCGGCGCGAACGCCGAGCACGACGGGCCCGAGCAGCACTCGGAGGACACCGTCGGCCCGTACGAACTCCAGGACTTCTTCCTGTACTACGTGCTGCGCTTCGGGCACCGCCCCAGCAAGGTGGCCTACCTCGCCCAGCACGCCTGGGGCGACCGTGACCGCGGCGAGTGGCCCGACCTCATCCCCGGCGAGAGCCGCCATCAGTATTCGCTGGAGGAGATCCGCCACTGGCTCGAGGTGTTCCTGCTGCGCTTCTTCCAGACCAGCCAGTTCAAGCGCTCCGCGCTGCCCAACGCACCCAAGGTCGGGTCCGGCGGCTCGTTGTCACCGCGTTCGGACTGGCGGGCGCCGTCAGACAGCCAGGCCACGGCGTGGCTGCAGGAACTGCGCGCCCGCGTGCCTGAGCGCTGAGCGGGCGCCGGCGCCCCCTTTTCGTTCCTCCTTGTCACAAACGCGGCCGGTCGCCCGTCAAGCCCCCGGGACCGAGCGTTTTCGAAAGGAGAAACCATGAGGGTCTTGGTTGCCGGCGCCAGTGGCGCCATCGGGCGCCAGTTGCTGCCGCTGCTCGACGCCGTCGGTCACGAGACGATCGCGCTCGTGCATCGCACACCGGTGAAGGTGGCCAACGGGCACGTGGTCACGGCCGACGCGCTGGACCGTGACGCGCTCGTCACCGCGGTCTCGGAATTCGAGCCCGAGGTGGTGGTCAATCTTCTCACCGCCATCCCGCACAGCCCCAACCCCCGGAAGTTCGAGCGGGAGTTCGCAAAGACCAACCGCCTGCGCGTCGAGGGCACCGCCAACCTGGCGGTGGCAACCGGCGGCGTGCGCATGATCTCTGAGTCGGTGGCGTTCGCCTACGCGCCGCGCGGCGGCGCGATTGCCGATGAGAGCTGGCCGCTGTGGGAGCACGGCCCCAAGCCGTTTCGCCCCGCCGTGGCAGCGCTCCAGGAGCTCGAGCGGATCACCGCCGAGACCGGGGGCGTGACGCTGCGCTTCGGCAACCTCGTCGGTCCCGGCACCAGCTTCGCGCCCGACGGGGTCGTGATCGAGGCGGTCCGCGGAGCCAAGCTGCCGATCGTCGGCGACGGGTCGGGCACCTTCTCGTTCGTGCACACGCACGACGCGGCGACGGCGATCATCGCGGCGATCGAGCGGCCCGAGGCGCGCGGCGCCCTGAACATCGTCGACGACGAGCCGCTCCCGACCCGTGACTGGCTGCCCTCGCTCGCGCGGCTGCTCGGCGCGCCGAAGCCCAAGCGGATCCCCGAGTGGCTGGCTCGGCTGGTGGCGGGGAGCTGGGGCGCCGCGTTCCTCAACGGGATGGCCGGGGCCACCAACGCCCGCGCCAAGGACACGCTGGACTGGCGGCCACGCTACGCGCGAGTGCAGGATGCCTGGAGGGTGGACCTCGGCGCCGGGGTGCGACCATCGGTGGCGGCGTGACTCACGACAGCGGCCACCTGCGCCCGGACGGCGAAGACGACGACGACGACGGAAGCGCGGCGTTCCTCGCGCTGCGCCCCCGCCTGCTCGGCATTGCCTACCGGCTGCTGGGCAGCATGTGGGACGCCGAGGACGTCGTCGCTGACGCCATGGTCCGCTGGCTGGGCACCGATCGCAGTCAGGTCCGCGAGCCGGCCGCCTTCCTCACCACGGTGGTGAGCCGGCTCGCCCTGGACCAGCTGCGCTCGGCGCGCACGGCCCGCGAGACCTACACCGGTCCGTGGCTGCCCGAACCGGTCATCGCCGACGACACGCTCGATCCGCTCGACAGCCTGGTCAAGCGCGACACGCTGTCGCTGGCAACGCTGCGGCTGATGGAACAGCTGACCCCACCCGAGCGCGCGGTGTTCGTCCTGCGCGAGGCCTTCGATGTCCCCTACGCCCAGATCGCCGAGATCCTCGACATCTCGCCGAGCAATGCCCGTCAGCTGCTGCACCGAGCTCAGGCGCGCCTCGACCAGGGACGGCGAGGCGCTGCGCCCGACGAGACGCGGCACGCCGAACTGCTGGAGCGGCTGCTGTGGGCCGCCGGCGAGGGCAGGCTCGACGAGCTCGAGGAGATGTTGGCCGCCGACGTCGTCTCCTACAACGACGGGGGCGGCCGCGCCCGGGCGGCACTGGAACCGGTCGTCGGGCGCACGAAGATCATGGCCTTCCTGGGCGGGCTGCGCCGTCGCTTCGGGCTCACCTCCTTCCGGATCCTCCGGGTCAACGGCCAACCGGCCGCCCAGTTCTCGCTGGGCGGCCAGGATGCGCTGGCCGCGCTCGAGGTCCGCGACGGCAAGATCGTCTCGATCTTCAC
>JBAQGP010000943.1:0-4545 GCA_049287845.1 Solirubrobacteraceae bacterium
GCTGAATGGCGACCCCGGCGATGAGCGCGTTGAGCCCGCGGGCCAGGCCTGTCAGCGGCGCGGCGACTGTGGCGACCAGCTGCGCATAGAGCACCTCGCGGGCGGGCAGGCGCGCGATCGAGCGGACGTCCTCGGCGGACAGCACCGAACCGTTGAGGACCCCGCCCTTGAACTCCAGAAGGTTGAGCTGGCGGGCGGTGTCGTTGAGCGCCTTGGCCGCCATCGCCGCGTCGCCCTTGACGAAGGCCAGCGCCGTGGGTCCGATCAGCATCGGCTTCAGGGTGTCCATCCCCGCCTTGTCGGCGGCCCGCTCCGAGAGGGAGTTCTTGACGACCCGGAAGCGGGCGTCAGCGGCGCGCAGCTTCGTGCGCAGCTCGGCCACCTGATCCACCGAGATCCCGCGGTAGTCGACCGCGAAGATCGCCTCCGCCTCCTGGATTTGACCGGCGATCTCGTCCACGACGGCTGTTTTCTGGTCTCTGTTCATACCTTCGCTCTCTCTGGAAACAAAAACGCCCGCTGGTCGGCGGGCGTCGTCTCAACGGGCAGGCGTCACGCGCCGGCCGGCTTCGAGGGACTCCACCTGCTCCGGGCTTACGCGATGGCGGCCGGAGGTCTGGGGCTTTCGTCTCTTGGGTTGCTCGAATTCAGTTTAGGACACGCACCGGGTCGAGCGACCGCACGCTCAGGCGGCCACCGGTTCCTCGACGATGTCGCGAGTCCGCGACGGATCAACCTTGACGCCCGGGCCCATCGTGCTGGCAAAGGTGACCGTGCGGATGTAGCGGCCCTTGGCCGCAGAGGGCTTGGCGCGGATGAGCTCGTCGATGACGGCCGCGTAGTTCTCCAGCAGCTGGCGCTCCTCGAACTGCGTCTTGCCGATCACCAGGTGCACGATCGCGGTGCGATCGGTCCGGTACTCGACCTTGCCGGCCTTTGACTCGCCCACCGCCTTGGCCACGTCCACGGTGACCGTGCCCACCTTGGGGTTCGGCATCTTGCCGGCCGGTCCGAGGATCCGGCCCAGGCGGCCGACGATCGGCATCATGTCCGGTGTGGCGATGGCGACGTCGAAGTCGTCAAACCCCTCCTGGATCTGCTTGGCCAGGTCCTCTCCACCGACGATGTCCGCACCGGCCTCCTCGGCCTCGCGCGCCTTGTCGCCCTGGGCGAAGACAGCGATCTTGACCTCCTTGCCCAGGCCGTGGGGCAGCGCGATCGTGCCGCGCAACTGCTCGTCGGCGTGGCGGACGTTGAGCCCCGTGCGAACGTGCACCTCCACGGACTCGTCGAACTTCGCGGTGCCGAGCTGCTTGACCAGCGCGATCGCCTCCGACGGGCTGTACTCGCGGCTGCGGTCGAAGCGCTGCTTGGCTTCGAGGTATGCCTTTCCGTGCTTGGCCATCTTTCGTCTCTCCTTACGTCAGACGACGTCGACGCCCATCGAGCGCGCGGTGCCGGCGATGATCTTCGCGGCCGCATCGACGTCGTTGGCGTTGAGGTCGGACATCTTCTTCTCGGCGATCGCCCGCAGCTGGGCCTGGGTGATCTTGGCCACCTTGTCACGGTGGGGCTCGGCTGAGCCCTTCTCCAACGACAGGGCCTGCTTGATCAGCACCGCCGCGGGGGGGCTCTTGGTGACAAACGTGAACGACCGGTCTTCATAGACGGTGATCACGACGGGGATCACCGTGCCGGCGTCGGACTGCGTCTGGGCGTTGAATGCCTTGACGAACTCCATGATGTTGACGCCATGCTGACCGAGCGCGGGGCCGACCGGGGGCGCCGGGCTGGCCTGGCCGCCGACGGCCTGGAGCTTGATCTGGGTTAGGACCTTCTTGGCCATGGGGTGTGGCTTTCTCTCTCTAGCTAGATCTTCTTGACCTGGTCGAAGCCAACCTCGACCGGGGTCTCACGACCGAAGATAGACACCAGGACCTTGAGCTTCTGCGCGTCCTCGTTGACCTCGGAGATCTCGCCGCTGAAGTCCGACAGCGGGCCGGACACGACCTTGACGGACTCGCCGATCGAGAACTGGGCCCGGCTGCGTGGGCGCTCGGCGACGTTGTCCGTGTGCAGCAGGCGATCGACCTCGGCCTGGGTCAGCGGCACCGGCTCGTTGGAGGCCCCGACGAACCCGGTGACCCCCGGCGTGCCCTTGACCAGCGACCACGAGTCCTCGTTGAGGTCCATCTGCACGAGCACGTAGCCGGGCATCGTCCGCTTCTCGACGGTGACCTTCTGGTTGTCCTTCATCTCCGAGACCGACTCGGTGGGGACGACGATCTGGCGCACCGCACGCTGCTGGTGCAGTGAGACGACGCGGTGCTCGAGGTTGTGCTTGACCTTGTTTTCGTGGCCGGAATAGGTGTTGACGACGTACCAGCGGAACATGTTTCTCTCAGAGTGGCTAAAGCGATTAGGGGAGGATGAGCTTGACGACTTTCGTCGCGACCAGGTCGGCCACGCCCAGGAACGCACCGGCGACGATGACAAACCCGATCACGACTCCGGTGGCCTGCATCACCTGCCGACGGTCAGGCCACTGTACTCGTTGCAGCTCGCGCCAGCTTCCCGCGAGGAACTGCACGAGGCGGCTGCCGGGGTGCCCGCGAGGCGCCGAGACCGCGGTCGACGCGCCGCGACGTCTGCCGCCTGACCCGCTGTCCTCCGGGCCGAAATCGTCGTCGTCCCCATCGTAGTCACCCCCGCCGCCTTCGCCGGCCGGCTGCGCGTCGCCGTGATCGGCGTTATCCGCGTCGGAGTCCGCGGGATCGTCGTCGGGCGGCGTGTCGTCGAAGGCCGAGCCGGTGGGCCGCTCCGCGTCGGCATCCTCCGAGCGACCGAGCGCGAGCTGGGCCTCGGCCAGCTCGACGTCGGGCGTGGCGTGCTCGATCGGGTTCGGAGGATCCTCCGCCCGGTTCCCGCGGGCCGTGGCCACGCCGCGCTCGGCGGTGGGGCGGGGCCGGCGCTCCCGCCCTGCACTGCGCCGTTTACGGTTGCGAGCCACTGATTGATCCGGTGCGCCTCAGCGCGTTTCGCGATGCGAGGTGTGGCGCCTGCACCAGCGGCAGTACTTGCGCAGCTGCAGTCGCTCCGGATTGTTCCGCTTGCTCTTGTTGGTCTGATAGTTCCGGCGCTTGCACTCCTCGCACGCGAGGGTTGCGGCGATCCGGACGTCTCCACGGGCCATTTCGCGCTTCTTTGGTGGTAGGGATGAGCCAGCGCGGGCGTGTAAAGAAACGCCGCCCGGCGCCGTGCGGAGTCTAGCGCCCGCTCCCGGGCCCGGTCCTCCTGAGCAGGCGAGATTGCGCCATTCAGGAACAATGCGCGGATGCACATACCGATCGCTGCTGGCGCATGATCCGGCTCCTCGGCCTGGTCATATCCATCGGAATCGCCGATTCCCTGAATCCGACGACGATCGCTCCGGCCCTCTACCTGGCCGCCGGCGACCACGCCCGGCGCCAGGTTGCGCAGTTCACGGCCGCGGTGTTCGGCGTGTACCTCTTGGGCGGTCTCGCCGTCGCGCTGGGGCCGGGTGAGCTGCTGCTGGCGATCGTTCCCCGGCCGGGACGCCATCTCGGGTATGTCCTGGAGATCGTGGCCGGCGGGGCCATGCTGGCCGCGGCCGCCGTGCTGTGGGGATACCGCAGGCGCCTGTCGCAGGCCGACCCTCCGGAGATCAATCCCCGGGGCCGGTCCAGCGCCATCCTCGGAGCCACCATCACCGCGGTCGAGCTGCCCACCGCGTTCCCGTATTTCGCGGTCATCGCCGCGCTGGTCGGCGCTGACCTGGACGTCCTCCGCATCGTCGTCCTGCTGGTCATCTTCAACGTCTGCTTCATCCTGCCGCTGCTCGGGATCCTCGCCGTCCTCACCTTCGCTGGACCCAACGCCCAGCTGGTGCTCACCCGCGGGCGCGAATGGCTCGAGGCTCGCTGGCCGGCGGTGCTCGCGATCCTGGCCCTGGTGGCGGGACTGATCGTGACCCTGCTGGGCGTGACCGGGCTGGCCAGCTCCCACCACAACGACTTCGGCACGTTCTCCCGGAAGCTTCGCAAGGTCCTGCACTTGCATCAGTGATCCCCGCGGGTCGTTTCGCCGCGCCCGAGACAAGGCATATTCTCCTGCGGTGGCTGCCGTGACCATGGAGACCAGGACGTCGGACCGATCCGCCCTGCGCCATCTGCTCGATGGCCGCTACGCCGCCGTCCGCACGGAGATCCCGACCGAAACCGGAGTGAGGATCCGATGACCGCGGCGGAGGCCGCCCTCGACATCAGCCGCCTGACCGAGCTCGAGCAACTGCTGGACACCGACCGCGAAACGATCGTGGGGACACTGGTGACCGAGCTCACGACCGCGCTGGCGCGTATTGATGACGGCCTGGACGCCCGCGACCTGGGGGAGGTGGCCGCGGCGGCGCATGCCGCGCGCAACAGCGCGCTGATGATCGACGCTCAGCCGATGCTCCGGGTGCTCAAGCAGCTCGAGACGTCCGCGCGCAACGACGAGGCCGACGCCGCCAGCGCCGCCCGCGCC
>JBAQGP010000944.1:0-9216 GCA_049287845.1 Solirubrobacteraceae bacterium
TCTTGAGGTCGACGGCGAGGCTGCAGAGCAAATAGGCGTCCACCGGGGTGAGGTCGTAGGTCTGGTGGATGTGGTCCACCATCGCCCGGATCGCGTCCTGCGACGCCGCGTAGAGGTCGCCCCCCACGCCGGTGGTCCCGTAGAACGGTGCCGAATCCACGTGCGGGGTCAACGGCGCCGGCGTGCGATATTGCGGACTCGGAATCGACCGGCCCTTGTGCACGGTGAACCGCAGCGCGGCATACATCGGCGCCTCCAGACCGGTGACACACACCTCGCCGTCGCCCTGGCAGCCGTGGGCGTCGCCGCAGGAGAACAGTGCCTGCTCGACCTGCACGGGGAGGTAGAGCGTCGCGCCGGCGACGAGCTGGCGGGTGTCCATGTTGCCGCCGAACGGCCCCGGCGGCATCACCGGCTGCGCGCTGGCGCCTGCCGGGCACACACCCATGGTTCCGAAGAACGGCGCCAGCGGGATGGCGACGTCATCACGCAGATGGGCGAACTCGCCGCCCGAGATGTCAAACACGCGCAGGTAGGGGTCCGGGAAGTCCTCGGCGAGGAGGCCCAGCCCCGGCAGGACGGCCGTCCAGCCCCAACCCTGCGTGCGGATGTCGAGGATCTCGACCGCCAGCGTGTCCCCGGGCTCCGCGCCGGCGACCGCGATGGGGCCGTTGAGGGGATAGACACGATCCCAGTCCAGACCGGCGATGACGCTGGTGTCGGACTCCGGCGTGATCTGGTTGTCAGACACGTCGCGCGTCCACACGACGACCGTGTCGCCGGAGTCGATCACGACCCGCGGCGCGGTGCCCGTGTCCCACGTGAAGTGGACCTGTTCGTCGGGCAGGTAGTGCGTGCGGGCCATCGAGCGCCTCCAAGGTCGTGTTGGGCGCAACGCTATGTGATCGCCCGTCGCTGCGGCAAGCCTGGGGTGAACGAGCCTGCTCGGCCCGCGCAGCGACCGGGTGCGGGAGAATCGTGTTGCCGTGCGCGTGCCGATCAGTAGATATGCCCTGGCGGCGGCGGCGGCCGCTGGCCTTGCCGGGTGCGGATCCAGTGTGGTGAGGACCACAACCTCCCAGGGCACCATTCCGCAGGGCACGCCCCACGTCATCCAGCCGGCGGCCGGCGACCAGGCGCCGGCGGTCACCGCCACCGACCCCGTCGGCGACATCCACGCGCACGCGCCGCCGCTCTCGCAGGTCAAGGCGGAGCTCAAGCTCCAGCACGTGTATGCGCCGGTGACCAACGCGAGCTACATCAACCCGCTCCCCGGCGTCACGCGCTGGGAGCGCACCGACCAGGGCGTCGATGCCACGATGAACGTCGGAGACCCGATCCTGGCTCCGTGCCGGATCAAGATCCTGGACGTCGAGCCCGATTGGTATCTCACCCAGCCACTCGTGTACTTCGAGCTGCTCGAGGGGTCCTACGCCGGGCAGGTGCAGTACGTGGCGGAGCAGATCACCGACATCGCCCCGCCCGGGTCGATCCTCGAACAAGGGCAGCCGATCGCCCGCTACGCCAAGACGGGCACCTCGATCGAGTACGGATGGTCGACGCTCAGCGGCCTCACGCTTGCGGTGGCGACGACCGGCTACGAGGAGGGGCAGATCACGCCCGCCGGCCGCAACATGCGCGCCTGGCTCAACGCGCTCGGTGCGGGCGCCGGCCCGGACACGTGACCGCGCTCGCCCGCGCGCCTGTCCATCTCGGGCTGCCGCGTTCGTCGTAGGGGTGATAAAGACAAAGGTGCCGGCCCGCAGTCAGGGGCCCGGGCACCCGACCCGGAGGACGCACGATGAAATACCTGATGTTTGTGTGCGTAGACGAAGCGCTGGCCACCCCCGAGGCCACCAAGGACATGGGGCGCGACGCGATGGCCTGGGTGGATGAGATGGACGGGCGCGGTGTCCGACTGCAGGGCAACCGGCTCCAGGAGATCAGCACCGCCACCACGGTGCGCGTGCGCGGCGGAGAGGTGGTGCTGGCCGACGGCCCCTTCGCGGAGACCAAGGAGCTGATCGCCGGCTACGACCTCCTCGAGTGCGCCGATCTCGACGAGGCCATCGAAGTCGCGGGCAAGCATCCGGTGGCGCGAATCGGCTCGATCGAGGTGCGACCGTTCGCGGAGGACTGAGAGCCGGCGTCCAGGAGGCGGTGGCCGCCGCGTTCGCCGACGAATGGGGGCGCATCGTCGCCGCCCTCATCCGGCGCACGGGCGACTGGGACCTGTCGGAGGAATGCGCGCAGGAGGCCTTTGCGCAGGCCCTGCGGCGGTGGCCCTCCGACGGCGTCCCGGACCGGCCGGGAGCGTGGCTGACCACCGTCGCCAAGAACCGCGCAATCGACCGCCTGCGGCGTGAGCGGCGCGGCGCCGATCTGCTGGAGCAGGCCGGGGTGGTGAGCGAGGAGGTCGAGGCGATGGACGACGAGGACACCGACGAGAGCGGGATCGAGGACGACCGCCTGCGCCTGATCTTCACGTGCTGTCACCCCGCGCTGCCGCTGGAGGGGCGCGTGGCGCTCACCCTGCGCACGCTGGCCGGGCTGACGACGGCGGAGATCGCCCGGGCCTTTCTGGTGCCCGAGCCGACGATGGCCAAGCGCCTCGTCCGCGCCAAGGGCAAGATCGCCGGCGCGCGCATCCCGTACCGGGTCCCGCCCGCGCATCTGCTGCCGGAGCGGACCGGCGGCGTGCTCGCGGTGCTGTACCTGCTGTTCAACGAGGGGTACGCCGCCTCCGGCGGTCCCGACCTCATCCGGGCCCAGCTCTGCGACGAGGCGATCCGGCTCGCCCGCGCGCTGAGCGGCCTCATGCCCGACGAGCCCGAGGCCGCCGGGGCGTTGGCGCTGATGCTGTTTCACCACTCGCGCCGGCGCGCCCGGCTGGATACCGCGGGGGACCTGATCACGCTCGAGGATCAGGACCGGACCCGGTGGGACCGTACCCAGATCGCCGAGGCCGAGGCGCGCCTGGAGGCGGCGCTACGCCACCGCCGGGTCGGCCCGTATCAGCTGCAGGCGGCCATCGCGGCCTGCCACACCGACGCCGCCGATGTCGCCGACACGGACTGGGCTCAGATCGCCTCGCTCTACGCGCTGCTGGCCGAGGCCATGCCATCGCCCGTGGTGGCGCTCAACCGGGCGGTCGCCATCGCCATGTCCCGAGGGCTCGACGCCGGACTCCAGTTAGTCGACGCGCTGGAGGCGTCGGGCGAACTGGGCGGCTATCACCTGCTCTACGCCACCCGGGCCGACCTGCTGCGCCGCCTCGGCCGGTCCGGCGAGGCCGCCCACGCGTATCGGCAGGCGCTGGACCTGGCCGGCTCGGAGGCGGACCAACGGTTTCTGCGCAAGCGCCTGGCCGAGGTCGGCGAGCCGGAGCCCGCGTCCTGAAGGCGGGCGCCCCCGACAGACTGCGCGCCGCATCGCGCGCCACGTACGTGGCGTTCGGCGGAGCCGGGTTCGGCTTTGCCAGCTGGGCGTCGCGAATCCCCCAGGTCAAGGCGCGTCTGGAGCTCGATCCGTCACAGCTCGGCTTGGTCCTGCTGTCCCTCGCCGCCGGATCTGTCATCTCGCTCCCGCTCGCCGGGCCGATCGTTGGTCGGTTCGGCTCCCGGCGCACGGTGACGGCCGCCGGGGTGCTCGGTGGCGTGGGGCTCGTGGTGGTGGCGATCGGCTACCGCATCGGGGTGGCGCCGGTGGTGGGCGGGCTGTTCTGCTGGGGCGTGGCCTCCGGCACGTGGGATGTGGCGATGAACGTTCAGGGGGCCGTCGTCGAGCGGGTGCTCGGGCGCTCGATCATGCCCCGCTTCCACGCCGGGTTCAGCATGGGTACGGTCGTCGCGGCGCTGGGCGGGGCGGCGCTGGTGGCGCTCGGGGTGTCGGTCACCGTCCACCTGGCCATCGTCGGCGTGATCGTGGCCGTCGCGGTCCCCTCCACGGCGCGCGACTTCATTACCGACTCCGCGCTCCCGGGCCACGCAACCGGCGCGGCCGGGTCCGGTGAGCACGAGCCGACGAGCGCCCGGGACTCACTCGGGGCGTGGCGCGAGCGGCGCACCCTCCTCGTAGGCCTCTTCACGCTGGCCTTCGCCTTCGCCGAGGGGACGGGCAACGACTGGATCAGCCTGGCCACGATTGATCGTCACCACGTCGCCCCCGCGCTCGGCACGCTCGTGTTCGCGGTGTTCCTCGGCGCGATGACGACCGCCCGCTGGTTCGGTCCGGCGGCGCTTGACCGCTACGGCCGGGTGACGGTGGTGCGGGCCCTCACCGGTCTGGCCATCATCGGGCTTGGTCTGTTCGTCTTCGGCCCCGGCATGGCGCTGGCGTTCGTGGGCGCGCTGCTGTGGGGGGGTGGGACGTCGCTGGGCTTCCCGGTCGGCATCAGCGCCGGTGCGGACGAGCCGGCGTTCGCAGCGCCGCGGGTCGGCGTCGTCACCACCATCGGGTACTGCGCGTTCCTGGGCGGCCCGCCCCTGATCGGCTTCCTGGGCCAGCAGCTCACGGTGCCGCACGCGCTGGTGGCGGTCATCGTCGCGATGCTCGTGGCCGGCGCCCTCGCCGGCGCGGTCCGCCCGCCGCGTCTTGGGACGAGGGCGGCGCGAGGGGCCGACATCGAACAGATGTCCAATTAGCTTTAGGCACTAAACCTCCACAAAAGGTATGCCGAAGAGAGGAGTGTCGACAAGGCATACTCGTCGTGAGGCGGGGGCGCAAAGCCAGGGGTCTTTGGATCAAAGACTGCCCAGCTGCCGATAACCAATTCATTTTCGCGCCGCTATGGATGGCGGCCCACACATGGAGGGTTTTCAGTGCCTTTGGTTATCCACCCGCGAGTTCGCAAGACGGTCGTCCGCATTGCCGCTTTGACCTGCGCCGCGGTTTTCGTCAGTTCCGGAGCGGCCTTCGCCGCTCAGTGCCCCAACCAGCCGGCCAAGCAGAAGTTCTCCAAATGGGGCGACAGCTCCAACTACTTCCTCGTGCCGGGTGGCTCGTTCGAGGGCACGCCGGCCCAGGTGGGCTGGACCCTCTCGGGGGCGACCCTGCAGGCGGGCAACGAGCCGTGGCACATCGACGGCGCCACCGACGACCAGTCGCTGATGCTCGGCGGCGGTGCCAGCGCCACGTCGCCGGCGCTCTGCGTGGACAGCACCATGCCGAGCCTCCGGTTCTTCGCGCGCCAGACCGAGCCGGGCTCAGACCTAAGGATCCAGGGCGTGGTCCAGACCCCGCGCGGCGCGATCTCGGTGACGCTCGCCGATCTCCCTGATGGCTCCCTGCCGTCGTGGACGCCGGTCCAAATCACGGTCGCGACCTACAAGATCCCCAAGGGACTCTCGATCGCGGGGGCGATGCGCTTCGTCGTGCCGAGCTCCGGTAGCTGGCAGGTCGACGACGTCTACCTCGATCCGTACCGCGCCGGCTGACCGCGCTTGAGCGCTGACCAGCGGAGCACGCCCGGCCAATGAGCATCCTGGAGCCCTATGCCGACGATTCGCAGTCGGCGACCGAGCGGTTGCTGGAGACGAGCTGGGAGGGGCGCGAGCGCCGCGCTTCCGAGCGTGAGCTGATCGTCGAGGCATTGGCGACGGCGCTGTTCCTGGCCGCCGCCGCCGTGCTGGTGCTCGCCGGCGGAGTGGCGGGGCTGCGTCCACAGGTGGCTGCGCTCCTCATCGGCGTCTACGCCCTGGTGGGCCGGATCGAGTTCCCGGTCGGCGCCGGGCACGTGGTGCCGACGCAGCTCATCCTGGTGCCGATGCTGCTCATGCTGCCGCCGGGCGTCGTGCCGATCGCGGTGGCCATCGGGCTGGTGAGCGGCAACGCCGCGGAATGCGCCCTGGGCCGGGTCCCGCCGCGCCGGATCCTGTCCGCCGTGCCCGACGCCTGGCACGCCGTCGGCCCCGCGGTCGTGCTCCTGATCGCCGGGTCCCCGCGCATCGGCTTCGCTCAGCTGCCGTTGCTTGCCGTCGCTTTCGCGGCCGGGTGCGTGGTCGACCTGGCCGGCTCGATGGTGCGCATGCGGCTCGCGGGGGTGGTGCCCGACCTCAAGCTCCAGATGCGCGTCATCGGCCTCGTGTGGTCGGTGGACGCGTCGCTGGCGCCGCTGGGCTTCCTGGCCGCCATGACCGCCCGCCAGGGTTACCTCGCGATCTTCTTCGCCGTCCCGCTCGTCTTTCTGCTGTGGCTGCTGGCCCGCGACCGCAGCCAGCGCATCGACCAGGCCCACCATCGTCTCAAGCTCGTCGAGCAGGAGCGGGCCCGGCTGCAGGTGGCTGTCCGTCGCCTGGGTGACGCGTTCGCGGCCAAGCTCGAGCTCTCGGGCCTGCTGCAGATCCTCCTCAACGGATCACTCGAAGCCCTCGACGCCGCCGCGGGCCGCCTGACCCTGACCGGGGTCCCATCACCTCTGGCGCTCAGCGCCGGCGCCGAGGATGCCCAGCGCGCGCTGGAGTGGGAGGGAGCGCGCCCAACGTCCCCGATCCAGGTCGGCGAGGCCGGCACCTGGACCCTGAGCCTGCCCATGCGCATCGCCGCCTCGCCGCGCGTGGTGACCGGGTTGCTCCGGTTCGTCCGTGACGGGCGCGCCTTTGAGGAGGACGAGATCGCCCTCATCGCCGAGCTGATCTCCAAGGCCGAACTCTCCGCCGCGGAGATCATCGCCCACGAGACGATCCGCCAGCAGGCGGTCACCGACCCCCTGACGGGGCTCGGGAACCGCCGCAAGCTGAGCACCGATCTCGCCGCCGCCCTGCGCGACCCGTGCCCGTCGCGGCCCTCGCTGCTGCTCCTGTTCGATCTCGATGGCTTCAAGGACTACAACGACACCTTCGGCCACCTTGCCGGTGACGCACTCCTGGCGCGCCTGGGGGCAAAGCTCGACCAGGCCGTCGCGGGGTCAGGTTCGGCCTATCGCCTTGGCGGCGACGAGTTCTGCGCCCACATCCAGCTGCACGGCCAGGACTCCGACGCCGTCATCCTGCAGGCGGCAGCCGCCCTGGAAGAGAGCGGCGCCGAGTTGAGGATCGAGGCGTCGCTCGGCGTGGTCCTGCTGCCCCACGAGGCCGACAGCGTCGATCACGCGCTCCAGGTCGCCGACGAGCGCATGTACGCCAACAAGCGCAGCCGCTCCACCGCGCGCAGCCAGGCCGGCGAGGTGCTGCTGCGCACGATGCACGCCAAGCAGCCCCACCTCGATGAGCACTCCTCCAACGTCGCCGAGCTCGCCATCCGCGTCGCCCGCAGCCTGGGTCTGGGTGGTGAGGAGCTGGACGAGGTCGCTCGCGCCGCGGAGCTGCACGACATCGGCAAGGTGGGCATCCCCGACGCGATCCTCAACAAGCCCAGCAGCCTGACCGACGGCGAGTGGGAGTTCATCTACCAGCACACGATCCTGGGCGAGCGCATCCTCCACGGCGCGCGCGCGCTGCGCCCGGTCGCGCGGCTCGTGCGGGCCAGCCACGAGCGCTGGGACGGAATGGGCTACCCGGACCGTCTGTGCGGGCAGGAGATCCCGTTGGGGGCCCGGATCGTTGCCGTCTGCGACGCCTACGAGGCGATGACCACCAACCGCAGCTACCGCGACGCGGTCACGCACGACATCGCGTGTCAGGAGCTGCGCCGCTCGGCCGGCACCCAGTTCGATCCCGAGGTCGTCGTGGCCTTCCTCTCCGAGATCGAGACCGCCGGGGAGGAGCGCGAGCTCAACGCCGCCCAGTATGCGGCCGCGCACGTGCGGACGCTGCTGGGGACGGCCGCGGGCTGACCCTTACGCGCCGGCTCTCCCACCACCGCCGAGCGCCGGGGCCCGGACCTGCACCGGCTGGGCCTCGGCGACCACGTCGAGCGCATCGAGCACATTGCGGAGGTTGACGAGCAGAGCTCCGAACATCGGCCATTGCCCGCCGTGGAGCTGCGCCCCGGTCAGGCGATCGGACAGCTCCGTGAGCTCGGCTCGGGCGGACCGGAGCGCGTCGGCGTCAGCGCGCTCGACGGCTGCCCCCGCGCGCTCCAATAGTCCCACCCATGGCTCGCGGAACCCGGGGTCCCAGTCCGCCGGCCCGATGCGGGCGACCCGGATGGTCCGCGCCATGCTGCGGATCTCGGCCACCGCCTGGGCGAGCCGGTTGATGACCTGCGTCATCTCCTCGGCGGCGCGCATCCGCGCCGGCACGGCGCGGCGTGGGTTCAGCCGCCCGCTCTGCCGCGCTTCCTCGAGCACGTGCCAGGCGCGGTCGATACCGCCGTCGAGGCGGCGGGTGTGCACGATCCAGTCATCGGCGGCCTCCGTCGCGCAGCCCTCCCCGAGTGCTCCGGCGATCTTGGTCAGCAGCTCCCCGAGACGATCGTCGATCACGTCGATGTGGCGAGCGGCCGCCCGGTCGCGTAGCGGAGGCCACACCAGCAGATTCACGAGCAGGCCCACCGCGATCCCGATGCCCGTGTCGATCAGCCGGTCCGCCAGCATGCCGCCCCTGCCGACGTAGCCGGTGGTGAGCACCACCACTGCGGTCGTGGCGGTGGTCATCGGCGCCCGCAGTCCAGGCACGCCGCCGGCGAGCATCCCCGCCACGACCGTGGCGCCGAGGGCGAGGGCGCTGGCCCCGAAAAGCTGCGATGCGCCGGCGGCGATGAGCACTCCGAGCACGCTTGCACCCGCCTGCTGCGCTGCGCGTTGCAGGGTCCCGAATACCGTCGCATGGACCGTCAGCAGCGCTGCCCACGGCGCCATGAACGCCTGGGACAGATGGAACACGTGCACCGCGAGTACCCACGCGACCACGGCGGCCCCCACTGTCTTGGCCAGCTGTGAGGCTTCCGCCCACATGAGCGGATCGCGCAGCCGCCCGCTGATCCGTGCCTGCATCTGCAGGACCCGCTACCCGACGAGGCCCGCGCGGACACGTGTGGGCGACCGGTTTCGCCGATCCCGTCCAGGGGCGACGCAGGCTAAGCCCGCATCCGGTGCGTCAGATGACACACGTCCTCTGCAGCGCCGGCGCGATAACGTCGGGCTCGTTGTGGCCAAGCGTGCACCGACCAAGGCGGCGGAGGCGATCCGGGCAAGCCTGAGCGCCGAGGGCCACGGACCCGGGCGCGTGGAGGCCATAGTCAGCCGTGCCGGGGAGCTGGGACTGCTCGGCTGGGTGCGCGACGACCCCGACGGCCGGGTGCGGATCCACGCCGAGGGTGGCGCGGGCGCGCCGGCGC
>JBAQGP010000945.1:0-2249 GCA_049287845.1 Solirubrobacteraceae bacterium
TGGGTGAAGAAGGCCAGGCACCCCCCGGCCGCGGAGTCTGACCCCGTCTTGCCGACGTAGCCCTGGGCGATGAGGGGGTTGTAGTTCGTGACCGTGCCCGCGACCGGAAGCGTGACGCTGGGCATCGAGACGATCTGGCGGAAGACCGGGAAGCGCATCGCCCGCTCAAAGACGCGCAGCTGGTCGGCGGCGGTGGAGACCGTGCCGGGATCAAACCCGCTGGGATCGGTGTAGAGCGTGTGGTCCATCCCGAGCGCGCGGGCCGTGCCGTTCATCTCGGCGACGAAGCTGGTTTCGCTGCCCGCCACCCGGGTGGCGAGCATCCAGGCGATGTTGTTGCCCGAGGGGATCAGCAGCGCCTCGAGCAGCTGGCGCTCGGTCAGGTGCTCGCCGGCCCGCACCGCCACGACCGACTGGCCCTGAGCCTCGGACTGCACCCGGTCCTCGGTGGCGGTGATCGTGAACCCGTCCCGCGCGCCGCTCAGCGGGTAGTGCTTGAGGGTCAGGTAGGCGGTCATCACCTTCGCCAGGCTGGCGATCGGGGCCGGCTGCTCGCGCGGGCTCACCGCCGGCCGGCCGTCGGCCAGCACCAACGCCGCCTGACCGCGCAGCGGCCATCTGACCGACGACAGATCCGCGCTGACTTTGTCGTTGAGCACGCGGCGGGCTGCCGCCGAGCCCGATCGTGAACGGCCCGGGAATGCTGCGTGGGCGAGGAGCAGGACGAGCGCCGCGCCGGCCAGCGCCCCCCAGCGGCGCCGGCCGTACACGGTCGATCGCGGACGGCGCGGCGCGGTGCGTCCGTGTTGCCTGGAGGTCACGCCGCCATTGAAGGCAGCATGGTGTTGCCAGCACGTATCGGTTTTTCGATACGCCGACGATATGTTCCGGCTGACAGCATCAAGGGCATGCGCGTGCTGATCGTCGAGGACGAGCCCTACCTGGCCGAAGCCATCCGCGATGGCCTACGCCTGGAAGCGATCGCCGCCGACATCGCCGGCGATGGCGACACCGCTCTGGAGCTGCTGGGCATCAACGCCTACGACATCGCCGTTCTGGACCGGGACATCCCCGGGCCCTCCGGCGACGAGATCGCCGAACGCATCGTCGCCGCCGGCAGCGGCATGCCGATCCTCCTGCTCACCGCTGCCGACCGGCTCGACGACAAGGCGTCCGGGTTCGGGCTCGGCGCCGACGACTACCTCACCAAGCCGTTCGAGATCCGAGAGCTCGTGCTCCGGCTCAGAGCGCTCGACCGCAGGCGCGCGCACAGCAGGTCACCCGTGCGAGAGATCGCGGACCTGCGTCTGGATCCGTTTCGCCGCGAGGTCTACCGCGACGACCGCTACGTCGCGCTCACACGCAAGCAGTTCGCCGTCCTCGAGGTTCTCATCGCTGCCGAGGGCGGCGTCGTCAGCGCTGAAGAACTGCTGGAGCGAGCGTGGGACGGGAACGCAGACCCCTTCACCAACGCCGTGCGGATCACGGTCTCGGCGCTACGCAAACGCCTCGGCGAACCACGGATCATCGTCACGGTGCCCGGGGTCGGGTACCGCATCGACACGCAACCAGACACCCGGCGTGAGGGAGAAGAGGGTGGATAGAGCCCCCGGCTTGAGCGTTCGCCTCAAGCTCACTCTCAGCTACGCCGGCTTCATCATGCTGGCAGGTGCCTTGCTGCTCGCGGCCGTGTGGTTGTTCCTCCTGCGTTACGTCCCCGACCGTGCTGTGCTCGTCAACTCCGACACCTCCCTTCGTGGTGTCTTCCCGATCCGGTCCGGCCTCCTGCACGTCTTCGCCCCAAGGGCCGTCGCAGTGTTGGCGTTCCTGCTGGTGTTCGGTCTCGTGGGAGGGTGGTTCCTGGCCGGCCGGATGCTCGCTCCCCTGACTCGCATCACGGACGCCGCAGGCACCGCCGCGGCCGGATCGCTGGCCCACCGAATCCGGCTGCCAGGCCGTAGCGACGAGTTCCGTGAGCTCGCCGACGCCTTCGATGCCATGCTCGCGCGGCTCGAAGCACACGTCGCAGAACAGCAGAGATTCGCAGCCAACGCCTCCCACGAACTGCGCACCCCGCTGGCGATCATGCACACGCTTCTCGACGTGGCCCGCACAGATCCGAACGGTGCGAACGGCGACCTCGTCGACCGTCTCCACGAGGTCAATACCCGAGCGATCGACCTCACCGAAGCCTTGCTGCTGCTGAGCCGCGCCGGCCAACGGTCCTTCACTGCAGAACACGTCGATCT
>JBAQGP010000946.1:0-10526 GCA_049287845.1 Solirubrobacteraceae bacterium
AGGCAGATCGACGCTGCGCCCCCTCCCGCGCAGGTCGACGGCCAGCAGCGTCGCGCGATCTGAGAGGGCGCGCGCGGTGGCCAGCCAGGTGCGGCTCGTCGACGTGATGCCGTGGATCGCCAGCGCCGGCGGGGCGCCCGTGCCGGGGCGAGCGCCGAGCCGGTACACGGCCAGCCGTCCTCCGTCGACAGGGACGTCGAAGCGGCCGCTCACCGGGCGACCGGGCGGTCCAGCTGCAACTTCTCCTCGCCCTCACCGGTGCCATCGGCCGGGAGCGCCGAGGGTGCCGCGCGTGGCGCGGTCAGCTGATTCTCCCACGGTCGCTTGAGCCACAGCCAGGCCATGGCGCCGGCCAGCAGCGTGGCGCAGAGAATCCAGCCGAGCGCCTGAGTGGGCACGCCAACGTACTTCAGGCCGGAGGCGAAGATGACGAAGGCGATCGCCGGGCGGACGTAGCGGTCGGGCACGCTGGAGGACAGCAGCGACCCCACGAGCACCGCCGGAACGCTGCCGATGATCAACGAGCCCGTCACCGAGATCTCGACGTGGCCGAAGGCCAGGGCGCCGAGCGCGGCCGCCAGGGTCAGCGGCACTGCCTGGGTGAGGTCGGTGCCCACGAGCTGGTTGGCGCCGATCCGCGGGTAGACGAAGAGCAGCGCGATGATCATCAGTGACCCCGAGCCGACCGAGGTCATCCCCACGACGATCCCGCCGATGATCCCGATCGCCAGGGTCGGCAGAGGGCGGGCGATGATGTCGGAGACGAACAGGTCACGGCCGTTGCCCGAGCGGCGGTCGATGACGAAGCGCAGCGCCATCGCGCCGGCCCCGATGAGCAGCGCCGCCCCCAGGAACGTCTCGATGGTGTTCTCCGCCGATTTGGCGTCCCCTATCAGGTGCAGGAGATAGGCGCCGAGGAAGGCGGCGGGTACCGACCCCGCCACCATCCAGCGCACCAGCTTGAAGTTGACCGTCCCGGCGCGGATGTGCACACCTGCGCCGATCGGGCGCATCACGACGGCGGCCACCAGGTCTGACGAGATCGCCGTCGACGGCTTGACGGAGAAGAGCAGGATGAGCATCGGCGTCATCAGCGCTCCGCCGCCGGCGCCGGTCATCCCGACGAGCAGGCCGATGATGGCGCTGCCGAGGACGATGTAGGGATCGATGTGCACGAGTGCGGGGTGCGGCTAGTAGCGCTCGCGCGGGGGCACGGAGGTGATGCCCCGGCCGGGCGCCGGCCCGGAGAGTAGCCATCCCTCGCTGACCGCGCGCACCAGACCACGCCGGCTCAGGTCCGACAGCGCGCTGGTGACGGTGGGCCGGCGCGCGGCCACGAGATCGGCCAGCACCGTGTGGGTGAGGCGCAGCGGGACCACGACGCCGTCGGAGCGCACGCGACCCCAGCGACCGGCCAGGTGCCAGAACAGCAGGTGCAGGCGCACGTCGACACGCGCCTGATGCACGATGGCCATGTTCACCGCGAGCTGGCGCGAGCGCAGCACCGAGCGCGCGAAGAGCTTCCCGGCGACCTGGGGATAGCGGGCGAGCTGACGTACGAAGCGCTCGTCCAGGACCGCGACCCGCGAGGCCTCGAGGATGAGCCATTCGATGGTCAGCGGCAACGTGGGGTCGTCGACGTCCTCGCTGATGGCGCGCAGCACATCGCCCTCGCCGACCAGCTCAGCGCCAAAGCGGCCGTCGATCCCGACGCGCTGCAGCATGACGCCCTCCAGCACGAGCACTCCGATTCCGCCATCGATGGGGATCGCGCGCCCCGCCCAGACGCCGCTGGGGATCCTCACCTCGCGGGCGACGAGCGTCTCCACCGCCTGGGAGCGGCGCGCGGGCTCGATGGATTCGGCCAGCTCCGGATCCTCACGCAGGACCCAGCAGACGTTTGCCGCGGGCACGACGTGGCTCACCGCGGGCACCGCGTCAGCGCCCTTCGGCAGAGGGCACCGGAACGGTCGCGGTGTCGCGGATGAGGCGCTCAAGCGCGTCGGTCACCTCCTGGGGTCGCTCCAGAGGCGACATGTGACCGGTCTCGGGCAGCTCCAGCAGGCCCGCGGGATACGGGAGCGCCTCGGCGATCCGGCGGGCGGCGGCCGGCGGAGTGAGGCGGTCACGGTCGCCGGCGATCACCAGGGTGGGGACGGTGATGTTGGCCACGGCATGCCACAGGTCCATGCTCGAGAGCGCCACGCCGACCGCGGCCCGGACGTCGGGTGGCGTGTCGACCAGCATGCGCTCGTAGAAGGCCACGTCGCCCATGCTCGCGTGCGGGCCGAACGCGGTGTAGCGGATCATCGCCTGCTCGAGCGGAGTCGAGAATGGGGGCACCGGAGCCTTGGAGCCGAGGACCGCCCGGCTCGCCCACGGGTGGTTGAGAAACCGTGCCAGCTGCGGGAGGAGCAGGTGGCCCGAGAGCAGGTCGCCCAGCCCGGTGTTGATCAGCGCCGCCGCGCGCGCCCGCCTACGGGGATCGTGGTGCTCGGCCCAGGCGGCGATCGACATCGCCCCCAGCGAGTGGCCGACCACGATCGCCGGCTCGTGCTCTGCACCCGCGCCCGCCGCGGCCAGCACCGCCTCGAGATCCTCGCCGAAGCGGTCCAGCGAGTAGTCGGCGTCAGCGGCGGGGCGGCTGCGACCGTGACCGCGCAGGTCGTAGGCCACCACGCGCAGCCCGTGACCCTGCAGTCGCGTGATCACCGGCCCCCAGTAGGCCAGCTGCTCGGTCCATCCGTGGGCCAGGACGACGGTGTCGGCGTCGTCGGGACCGAAGGCCTCGGCGTAGAGCTCGGTCTGATCGACGGACGTGATCCGCAGCGGCCGCCCGCCCAGGGGCGCGCGCAGGCGCCGGTAGTCCTCGTCCTGGGCGATCATGCGCAGGTGGCGCCGCTCGATCGCGGCCCCCGCGGCGACCACGCCCAGGGCCGCGGTGGCGGCGACGGCGCGGAGTCCAAGGCGCGATCGACGGCTGCGTCCCATCCGCTGAACACCCTACCGCCCAGGTGCGGGGTTGCGCGCTCGCGCCGGCGTGGCTGCCGGGACTGTGCGTACCATTCGGCGCCGTGCGAATCGGGATGCTCACGGGCGGCGGAGACTGCCCCGGTCTCAACGCGGTGATCCGCGCCGTCGTGCGCAAGGGCGTGGACGCCTATGGCGATGAGCTCGTCGGCTTTCGCGACGGATGGCGCGGGCCGCTGGAGGACGTCTTCGAGGAGCTGACAATCGAGTCGACGCGAGGGATTCTGCCCCGCGGCGGGACGATCCTGGGCAGCAGTCGCACGAACATCTTCAAGCGCCCCGACGGGGTGGACCGGGTGCGCCGGACATTCGAGCGCCACCGGCTCGACGGGCTCATCGCGATCGGCGGCGAGGACACGCTGGGCGCGGCCAGCCGCCTGTCCACTGAGGGGCTCAACGTCATCGGCGTGCCCAAGACGATCGACAACGACCTGGGCGCCACCGACGTCACCTTTGGGTTCGATACCGCGCTGCACGTCGCCACCGAGGCCATCGACCGCCTGCACACGACGGCCGAGAGTCACCACCGCAACCTCGTCGTCGAGGTCATGGGACGCAGCGCCGGCTGGATCGCCCTGCACTCGGGGCTGGCCGGCGGGGCCGACGTGATCCTCATTCCCGAGATGCCATTCGACATCGAGGAGGTGTGCCGGCTGATCAACCGCCGCCACGCGCGCGGGCGGTACTTCGCGATCATCGTGGTGGCCGAGGGCGCGACGCCCAAGGCGGGGACGATGGCCGTGGCCACCGGTCAGGTCGACGAGTTCGGGCACCCCCGGCTGGGCGGGATCGGGCAGCAATTGGAGCGCGAGATCGAGACGCGCACAGGCTTTGAGACCCGCACGACCGTCCTGGGCCACGTGCAGCGGGGCGGGACCCCGACGGCATTTGACCGGGTGCTGGCCACCCGTCTGGGGCTGGCCGCGATCGACGCCGCCCATGAGGGCCGATGGGGCATGATGACCGCGCTGCGCGCGACCGAGATCGAGCTCGTGGCCCTGGCAGAGGCGGTGGCCGAGGTGCGCCGCGTGCCGGTGGAGGAGTACGAGCGCTACGGCGTCCTCTTCGGCTGAGGTAAGGCCCGCGGCGGGCGCGTCGCTAATTCACACAAACAGCGTTTGCCTGCAGGCAGATCGGTCTATTCTGAGTGATAGCGGCCGTGCTGCGCCACCGCGGCGGCGGCCCTTCATCCAGCCAAAGGAGCTCAGCCCCATGAGCACAACTGAAGCCACCAACGTCAACGCCAACCTCAAGTCGCTGGTCGAAGCGGGCGTCAGCCCCTGGCTGGACTATCTCCAGCGCTCTCTGATCACCGGCGGGGAGCTCCAGCGGCTCATCGACGAGGACTCGCTGCGCGGCAACACCTCCAACCCCTCGATCTTCGAGAAGGCGATCCTCGGCTCCTCCGATGACTACGACGAGGATCTCAAGGCGCTGGCCGGAGAGGGTTTGAGCCCGCAGGACATCTACGAGCACGTCGCCATCAAGGACGTACAGATGGCGTGCGATGTGCACCGGCCCACCTGGGAGGCCACCCATCATCAGGACGGCTTCGTCTCCCTCGAGGTATCGGCCGACATGGCCCATGACACGCAGAAGTCGGTCGACGGCGCGCGGGACTTCTGGAAGCGCGTGAACCGGCCCAACCTGATGGTCAAGATCCCCGGCACGACGGAGGGCCTGCCCGCCGTCGAGAAGTGCATCGCCGAGGGCATCAACATCAACATCACGCTTCTGTTCTCCGTGGAGTCCTACGAGAACGTCATCGACGCCTACATGAGCGGCCTGGAGAAGCGCCTGGAGAAGGGCGAGTCGCTGGACGTCGCCTCGGTGGCGAGCTTCTTCGTCTCGCGCGTGGACAGCGCCGCCGACAAGCTGCTGGAGGCCTCGGGTCACACCGAGCTGCTCGGCACCGCGGCCGTCGCCAACGCCCGCGAGGCCTACCGCAAGTTCGAGGAGCACTTCGCCACCCCGCGCTGGGAGGCCCTGCACCACGCCGGCGCTCACGTCCAGCGGCCCCTGTGGGCCTCCACCGGGGTCAAGAACCCGGCCTATCCGGACACCAAGTACGTCGACGAGCTGGTCGGCGCCCACACGGTCAACACGATGCCGCTCGACACGATGAAGGCGTTCGCCGACCACGGGCACATCACCGGGCCGACGGCGCAGAAGGATCCGTCGGAGGACCTCGAGGCGCTGGCCAAGGCCGGCATCGACATGACCGAGATCACCAAGGATCTGCTCGCCGACGGCGTCACGCAGTTCGTCGATGCCATGGAGCGTCTCCTGGCGGGGATCGAGAAGGCCGCTAAGCAGTGACCAGTCCAGTGCGCTGGGCAATCACCAGGTGCGTGACCTCGCTCTAGGCCGCGCGATCAACTCTCGCGGAGGTAACTGATGCAGATCGGCTTCATCGGGCTGGGCAAGATGGGCGGCAACATGGTGACCCGCATCCGGCGGGACTCCGACCTCGAGGTCGTCGCGTTTGACTTCAGCGCCGACGCGGTCAAGGCCGCCGAGGAGCATGGGGCCAGCGGGTCCGATTCGCTGGAGGATCTCGTCTCCAAGCTCTCGCCGCCGCGGGCCGTGTGGATCATGGTCCCGGCCGGCAAGCCGACGGAGGACACGATCGACAAGCTGCTCGGGATGTTCGACGAGGGCGACACGATCATCGACGGCGGCAACTCCAAGTGGACCGAGTCGATCGACCGCCACGCCAAGTGCGCCGAGCGCGGCGTGCACTTCGTCGACGTCGGCACCAGCGGCGGCGTGTGGGGCCTGGAGATCGGCTACTGCATGATGGTCGGCGGCGAGGACAAGGCGGTCAAGCCACTGGAGCCGCTGTTCAACGTGCTCGCGCCACCGGCGACCGACAAGGAGCCGATCGGCTGGGGTCACATGGGGGGGCCCGGGTCCGGCCACTTCGTCAAGATGATCCACAACGGGATCGAGTACGGCCTCATGCAGGCCTACGCGGAGGGCTTCGCGCTCATCCACAACTCCGACTACGGCCTGGACACCGAGCAGATCGCCAAGCTGTGGGGTAATGGATCGGTCATCCGGTCGTGGCTGCTGGAGCTGGCCGCTCGCGCCTTCGAAGTCGAGGGCAACGACCTGGAGAACCTCGAGGGCTGGGTCGACGACTCCGGCGAGGGACGCTGGACGCTGGACGCCGGCATCGCCCACGACACGCCGATGCCCACCCTGGCGGCGGCCCTGTTCGCGCGCTTCTCCTCCCGCGGGGCAGGTGAATACAGCGCCAGGGTGACCGCGGCGCTGCGCAACCAGTTCGGCGGCCACGCGGTCAAAACCGCGCCGAAGCAGTGAGCGCCACCTCTCCTCTGAGCGCCGCCGACACCGAGAACCCGCTCGTCGAAGGTCTCGAGCGGCTGCCGGTCCACCCGACGTCGCTGGTCATCTTCGGTGCGACCGGAGATCTGGCGCACCGCAAGCTCCTGCCGGCCATGTACAACCTCGCCCACGAGGGCCAGCTGCCCGAGCGATTCGAGGTGGTCGGCGTCGGCCGGCGCACCCACGAGGACGAGGAGTTCCGCGACACGGTCATCGACTCGATCGAGCGCTTCTCCCGCCGCCGTCCCGACCCCAACGTCATGGAGGGCCTGCTCAACGAGGCCCGCTATGTCCAGGGATCCTTCGACGACGACGCCGTCTACAGCGAGCTGACGCGTCAGCTCGATGAATTCGACCAGGCCGCCGGGCGCCCCCTGGACCGCGTCTTCTACCTCTCCACGGCGCCCGAGTTCTTCCCGGTCATCGCCGGCAAGCTCGGGGCCGCCGGACTCAACCAGTGCGAGCGGGCATCGGTGCGGATCGTCATCGAGAAGCCGTTCGGCTATGACCTGGCGTCGGCCCGCACGCTCAACGCGCAGTTGTTGGAGGTGTTCGAGGAAGACCAGATCTTCCGGATCGATCACTACCTGGGCAAGGAGACCGTCCAGAACCTGATGGCGCTGCGGTTTGCCAACGCCCTGTTCGAGCCCGTGTGGAACCGCAACTACATCGATCACGTCCAGATCACCGCCGCCGAGGACATCGGGATCGGCGGCCGCGCCGGCTACTACGAGCATTCGGGCGCGCTGCGCGACCTGGTCCAGAACCACATGCTGCAGCTGCTGGCACTGCTGACCATGGAGCCGCCGACGGCGTTCGACGCCAACCGCCTGCGCGACGAGAAGCTCAAGGTGCTGGAGGCGATCGTGCCCCCCCGCGTCGACGAGGTGGAGGCGATGGCGGTGCGCGCCCAGTACGCCCCCGGGGTTGTCGGGGGTGTCGAAGTCCCCGGCTATCGCGAGGAGGACGGCGTGGCCCGCTACTCACGCACGCCCACCTATGCGGCGCTGCGCCTGCACGTGTCCAACTGGCGGTGGGCCGGCGTGCCCTTCTATCTGCGCACGGGCAAGCGGTTGTCGCGCAAGCTGACCGAGATCGCCGTGGTGCTCAAGCAGATCCCGCACGTGGCGCTGCAGAGCTCCGGGTCGGTGGGGATCCAGGCCAACCAGCTCGTGTTCACCGTACAGCCCGATGAGGGCGTGTCAGTGTCGATCGGGGCCAAGATTCCTGGCACGCGCATGCGGATCCGCCCCGTGAACATGGAGTTCCGGTACGGCACGTCATTCCTCTCGGAATCGCCGGAGGCCTATGAGCGGCTGATCCTCGACGCGATGCGCGGGGATGCGACGCTGTTCACGCGCAACGACGAGATCGAGGCGCTGTGGGGGATCATCGACCCCATCCTGGAGGCGTGGGACGGCGACAAGTCCTCGACGATCGCGCAGTACGAGTCCGGGTCGGCGGGCCCGCGTGAGGCAAACGCCCTGCTCCAGGACGGGCGCATCTGGCGGCGCCTGTGAGCGAGGACGTCTGGACGGCCCAGGACACCAACCCGGACGCCATCGAGGCGGCGCTGCGCGAACTGCTGCGCGAGCGCCACGCCGCCAACGAGGCGCTGGCGCCGGCCCGGGTCATCAACCTGATCGTCATCGTCGACCGCGAGTGGAAGGGCGAGGTCGCCAACCGCCTGGAGCGCGCCGGGCGCTACCACGGCTCGCGCACGGTGCTCTGCGCGGTTGAGGAGCAGCGCACGACCCTCGATGCCGTGGCGACCGTCAGCTACCAGGAGCCACAGGGGTCGTCGCTGGGCGTCATGCACGAGAGCGTCGAGATCGACCTCGGGCCCGAGCATCTGCGGGCCCTGCAGACGATCTGCGACCCGGTGCTGGTGTCCGAGCTCCCGACGGTCCTGTGGTCGCCCCATGGGCATTCCGAGGCGGTGGACGCCGTCTGCCCGCTGGTCGACGTCATGCTGCTGGACTCCGACGACGTCGACGATCCCGTGGAGGGTTTTGCCCGCGCCGAACGCCTGCGCAAGCATGCCTACATCGTCGATCTGGCCTGGCTGCGGACGACACCGTGGCGCGAGCGGCTGGCCGCGACCTTCGACCTGCCCGAGCGCCTCGCGGCGCTGCGCGACATCGAGGAGCTGGAGATCCGCCACCGCGCGAGCTCGATGGCCAGTGCGCTGCTGTTGGCCGGCTGGCTCTCCTCCCGGCTGCAGTGGGAACGCAGTCACCTCCGGCTCTGGGACGGCCAGTTGGCCTCCGGGGCCGCCGACGGCGGCGACGACGTGGTCGTCTCCCTGCACACCGCCGAGCAGGAGGCGCCCGGTCTGGCCGGCGTCACCGTGTCCACGGCGGACGGCACCTCACTCTCGCTTCAGCGCGGACAGGGGGGACTGGATGCGGTCGAGCGCACCGGCGACGGCGAGGAGCGCGGCTGGAAGATCTTGGGCGCCTCGCGCGGCGAGGGCGGGATCCTCGGCGAGGGCATCCGCCAGGCGCTGCTGCGCGACCCCACCTACCTGCCAGCCCTGGAGGCGGCACGAGGGTTGTGTCCCGCATGACGGTCTCCTTCGAGATCGTCGACGATCCGGCCCGGGCGTGCGCCGCGTTGATGGTGGGAGCGGCCATGGGCGGCGGCGACATCGTGCTCACCGGCGGCTCCACGCCGCGCGCCGCCTATGAGCACTTCGTGAACGCGGTCCAATCGGTCGCCGTCGATCTTCGCGACACGACGTTCTGGGTGGGCGATGAGCGCTGCGTCGATCCCGCGGACGACCGATCCAACTACAAGATGATCAAGGAGAGCCTGCTTGACCCGCTGGGGGACCGGGCGCCCCGGTTTGTGCGGATGAAGGGCGAGCTGGGACCGGCGGAGGGCGCGGAGGACTACGAGGAGCTGCTCAAGAAGGCCGGTCCGCCCAAGTTCGATCTGTTGCTGCTGGGGATCGGTCCCGACGGCCACTGCGCGTCGCTGTTTCCCGGGCAGGAGTCGCTGAGCGAGCGTCGGCGGCTGGTGGTGGGCGTGCCTGAAGCCGGCTTGGAGCCGTTCGTACCCCGGATCTCGATGACCCTGCCCGTGCTGGTCGGCGCCCGCCAGATCGTCTTTCTGGCCACCGGTGACTCCAAGGCCGATGCGATCGCTCGGGCGTTCGGCCCCGACGCGGAGCCTGATCCGTCGACACCCTCGTCGCTGCTGGTCCCGGATGCCAAGGCCATCACCGTACTCGTCGACGACGCCGCGGCCTCGCGTCTGCACTTCACCGGGGAACCGCAGTGACCGACGTCATCGGCCTCGACCTCGGCGGCACCAAGATCGCCGTCGCCCGGCTGCAGGGCTCAGACCTCTCCGACTCTCTGATCAAGCCGACCGACCGCTCCGGACAGGACGCCCTCATCGACCAGCTGGTGGAGATGATCGGCGAGTGCCGCGGCGATGACCTGGGCGGTGTCGGCCTGGGCGTACCCTCGATCGTGGATTTCGCGACCGGGCGTGTGGTCTCCTCGGCCAACGTTCCGCTGGCCGACGTGCCGCTGCGCGAGGTGCTGGGTGAACGGCTCGGGGTCCCCGTGTTCGTCGACAACGACGCGACCGTCGCCGCGCTCGCCGAGGCCCACGACGAGAACCTGCGGATGGTCGCGCGCGACCTGGTGATGATCACCGTCGGCACCGGCGTCGGCGGCGGCCTGGTGCTCGGCGGGCGGATCTACCGGGGGGCCACCGGCGGCGCGGGCGAACTGGGCCACACGATCGTGGGCATGGACTTGAGCGGACCGGTGCCCGATGCCGGCAAGTTCCCGCAGGCGGGGTCGCTGGAGGCGGTGGGCGCCGGACACGCCCTGGATGCGATGGTTCAGGCGGCCGCGGAGCGCGAGCCCGATTCGGCGGTGGGTCGTCTGCGGGCCGAGGGCAAGAAGGTGAGCGGCGTCGAGGCCGTGAACGCCGCCCAGGCGGGTGACGCGGTGGCCCAGCGACTGCTGGAGCTGTGGGGCGAGCGCATCGGCATCGGGATCGCCAACGTCATCAACACCTTCGACCCCGAGGAGGTCGTGATCGGCGGGGGCGCCGCGCGCGCCGGCGACCTGTTGCTGGAGCCGGCCAAGCGCACCGCGGCGGCCTACGTGCTCCCCGGCTTGGGC
>JBAQGP010000947.1:0-4587 GCA_049287845.1 Solirubrobacteraceae bacterium
GTGTAGGAGGCCACGGCCGGTCCGAGCAGTCCCGCGCCGGCTCCCGCCGCCCGCCCCGCGCGCGGCGCGATCCCCGTGAGCTCGCTCGCCGTGCTGGCGAGATTGAGCGGTGCGTAGGCCGAGAGAATCCACACACCAACGCTCATCGGCGACGTGGGCTTGAACACGCGCAGCATGTTGAGGAACCGTGCCGGGCGCCCCAGATCGTTGATGAGCGCGGCCAGCGAGGCGCCGATGGCGGTCGTCGCGCACAGCTTGGCGCGCCGTGCCAGTCGCGGCCGGCCGGTGAGATCGGCGCCGGTGGCCAGCAGTGAGGACGTGCCCGCGAGGCCTCCCGCGAACAGGTAGCCGGCGATATCGCGCTCGGCCCATACCGGCGGGTTGATGATCGAATTGCCGTAGTAGGAGCCGCCCTTGTGGTCCGCCCGCGGGGGGCGCGACTGGCCACCGTCGACCCCCGACCACGTCTGCGAGTCGCGCCCGGGGCGAACGCCCTCGAGGCCCTCGCGGGTGACCGCGGCGTCACTCATCGGCCGGCTCCGACAAACGAGAGCGCTGTCGCGGCGAGCATGGCTCCCGCCGCGACGCCGACGCGCCTCCACATCGCCGGCAGGTCGCGCGTGGTCACCACCGGGTCGGGGGGCAGCCCGTACACCTCCGGCTCGTCGAGCAGCAGGAAGAAGGCGCCGTCGCCGCCGACGCCGTCACCGGGGTCGTGACCGTACAGCCGCGCCTCCGCAACGCCCGCCTCGTGCAATTGCTCCACGCGGTGCCCGGCCCGCGCGCGTAGCTCCTCCAGTTCGCCGAACTGGATCGAGTCGGTCGGGCAGGCCTTGGCGCACGCGGGCTCCTGCCCCACCTCCAGGCGGTCATAGCACAGGGTGCACTTGAAGATGCGCCCGTCGTCCTCGCGCTTGTCCAGAACGCCGTAGGGGCAGGCCGGCACGCAGTACCCGCAGCCGTTGCACACGTCGGCCTGGACCACGACGGTGCCGAACTCCGTGCGGAAGATCGCACCGGTGGGACAGACATCGAGGCAGGCGGCGTGCGTGCAGTGCTTGCAGACGTCCGATGACATCAGCCAGCGAAAGCTGTCGTCCTCACGCTGGAAGTTGGTCTGGTGGAGGCCGATCGGCGCGCGCTGCTCGATGAAGGCGACGTGCCGCCAGGTGTCCGCGCTCAGCCCCTGCGAATTGTCATGTGACCAGCCGGTCCAGTTCAGCCCGTCCTCCGGGACGCCGTTCCACTCCTTGCACGCCACCTCGCACGCCTTGCAGCCGATGCACACCGACGTGTCCGTGAAGAACCCCATGCGGGGCGGCGCATCCTCATAGCCGGCCTCCGTGGCGGGGTCGCCGCCACGCAACATGACGTTGAGCATCCCGCCAGAGTCGCTCACGGGGCCATCCCGGTCGTCGCGGTGATGCCGGCCCGCTCGCGATAGGCGCGCACGAACGCCTCGCGCGCGGGGCCGCGCGGGCGCCGGCCCGGCTGGATGTCGACGGTCAGCACCTTGACCTCCTGGATGTGAGAGCTCGGGTCAAGCGCCATCGCCGACAGCTCGTTCATCGAGTCGCCGCGCGCGTACCCGTTGGGACCCCAGTGATAGGGCATGCCGATCTGATGCACCGTGCGCCCCTCCACCTGGAGCGGTGTCATCCGGTCGGTGACCATGACCCGGGCCTCCACCACGCCACGAGCGCTGACGATCGTCGCCCACTGCGCGTGCTCGAGCCCGCGCTCGGTGGCGAGCTCGGGTGAGACCTCGACGAAGAACTCGGGCTGCAGCTCGGACAGGTAGGGCGTCCAGCGCGACATGCCTCCCGCGGTGAAATGCTCGGTGAGGCGGTAGGTGGTGGCCACGAACGGGAACACGCCTGTTCCCGGATCGCCGGGATCGGGGTGGTAGCGGTTGTTCTCGTGCTCGTAGACCTGGCGCGACGGGTTGCGCTGCTGGCGGTACATCGGGTTGCGCAGCGGGGAATCCTGGGGCTCGTAGTGCGTGGGCAGCGGGCCGTCGGCCACCCCGGCGGCCGCATAGAGCCAGCCGCGGCCGTCCGCCTGCATGATGAACGGGTCCGTTCCCGACAGCGCATCCGGACCGACCGCGTCCTCGGAGGGACGGTAGCCCGGGGGCTTGTCGGCCTCGAAGTCCGGGGTGTCGTGACCGGTCCACTTCCCCTGCTCGGCGTCCCACCACACCAGCGCCTTGCGCTCCGACCACGGCTTGCCCTCCGGATCGGCCGACGCGCGGTTGTAGAGGATCCGCCGGTTGGCGGGCCACGCCCACGCCCACTCGCCGCCGGTCCAGTTCTGCTCTCGTGCTGGCTTGCGCCGCGCCGTCTGGTTGACCCCGTCGGCATAGCAGCCGCAATAGATCCAGCACCCGCACGACGTCGAGCCGTCGTCGGAGAGCTGCGTATAGGCCGAGAGGAACTCGCCGTCGGCGTCCCAGCCGCTGATCTCGGCCAGGACGGCCGCGGCCTTTGGCTCGTCCAGCGAGCCGTGGGTCGGGTAGTCCCAGGTGAGATCCAGCACCGGGCGGTCCATGTCATCGGCGGAGCCCGCCAGGCGCTCGCGGATCAGATTGCCCAGGTGGTAGGTGAACCACAGGTCAGAACGCTGTTCCTCTCGCGGCTCCACCGCCTGGTGATGCCACTGCAGCATCCGCTGGGTGTTGGTGAACGTCCCGTCCTTCTCGGTGTGCGCCGCGGCCGGGAAGAAGAACACCTCGGTGGCGATGTCCTCGGTGCGCATCTCCCCGGTGTCGATCTCCGGGCCGTCCTTCCACCAGGTCGCGCTCTCGATCAGCGAGAAGTCGCGGACGACCAGCCAGTCGAGCTTGGACATGCCCAGCCGCTGCATCCGGCTGTTGGCCGATCCCACCGCCGGGTTCTGTCCGAAGAGGATGTATCCCTTGACGGTCCCGGCGATCTGCTCCATCACCGTGTCATACGTGCTGTGGCTTCCGGTCAGTCGTGGCAGGTAGTCGAAGCAGAAGTCGTTGTCGGCGGTCGCCGCCTGACCCCACCACGCCTTGAGCAAGCTGACGGTGTAGTCGCGTATGTTGCCCCAGAAGCCCTTGTCGGGCGCGTTACCAGCGACGAACGCATCCAGGTTGGCATGCGAGTGCGCGTGGGGCATCGGGATGTAGCCGGGCAAGGTGTCAAACAGGGTGGGGATGTCACTCGAGCCCTGGATCGAGGCGTGGCCGCGCATTGCCATCACGCCCCCGCCCGGCCGCCCCATGTTGCCCAGCAGGAGCTGGAGGATCGACGCCGCGCGGATGTACTGTGAGCCGATCGTGTGCTGCGTCCAGCCCACGCCGTGCACGAACGAGGTGGTCCGCTCCCGCCCCGAGTTGGTCACGAACAGCTCGCACACCTTGGCGAACACGTCCTGGGGGACACCGCACACCCGCTCGACCATCTCGGGGGTGTAGCTCGCGTAGTGGCGCTTGAGGATCTGCCACACGCACCGGGGGTGCTCGAGGGTCAGGTCAAGCTCGGGCTTGCCGCGGGCGTCGTCGCGGCGTTGCCCCTCCCCGCCCGGACCCTGGCTGGGGACGTTGCCCTCCTGGTCGCGCTGGCCCGCCGCCGCGGCCACGAATGCGTCCTGGTACTGCCAGCTGGTCGGGTCATAGCCGCGCTGCTCCGGGTCCCAGCCCGAGAACAGCCCGTCGGCGCCCGCGTCTTCGAACTCCTCGCGGATGATCACCGGGGCGTTGGTGTAGTTCAGGACGTACTCGCGGAAGTCCGACTCGGTGCTGATGACGTGGTTGATGATCGCGCCCAGGAAGACGATGTCGGTGCCCGCGCGCAGCGGGACGAACATGTCGGCCAGGGCGCTCGTACGGCTGTAGTGGGGGTCGACGTGGATGACCGTCGCGCCCCGCGCCTTGGCCTCGACCACCCACTGGAACGCCACCGGATGGGCCTCGGCCATGTTGGAGCCCTCGAGCACGATCAGGTCCGAGTTCTGCAGATCCCCCGGCAGCGTGCTCGACGCGCCGCGCCCAAACGAGGTGCCCAGTCCCACCACGGTGGAGCTGTGGCAGACGCGTGCCTGATTCTCGATCTGGATGATGCCCAGGGCGGTGAGCAGCTTCTTGATGAGGTAGTTCTCCTCGTTGTCCAGCGTCGCGCCGCCGAGTGCGGCGATGCTCATGCACCGCCGCACGCGCTCCTCGGCGCGCTCCCACTCCCAGCCCTCACGCCGGGTGGCGACGATCCGGTCGGCGACCATGTTCATCGCCGTGTCCAGGTCCAACCGCTGCCATTCGGTGGCGTGCGGCGGGCGATAGAGGACGTGCTCCTCGCGCGAGGACCCGGTGGTCAGCTGCAGCGACGCCGAGCCCTTAGGGCACAGCCGCCCGCGGCTGTGGGGCGCATCGGGATCGCCCTCGATCTGCACCACCGCGTCGTCGGAGACGAACACGTTCTGCGCGCAGCCGACCGCGCAGTACGGACACACGGACTTGACCACCCGGTCGGCGCTGTGCGTGCGCGCGCGCAGCCGGTCTGACCCGCGCGACTTGGCCGCCGCGCCGCGAGCGAGCTTGTCGGGCCCGCGCAGCTGGCGCAGCAC
>JBAQGP010000948.1:0-3945 GCA_049287845.1 Solirubrobacteraceae bacterium
GTGCTCAGCCTCGACGCGACGGTCGTGTTGCTGACGCCGATCGTGTTTGCCACCGCGGCCGGACTCCGCGTGAACTCCCGTCCGCATGTCTACGCCTGCTCGCACCTGGCCAACAGTGCGTCGCTGCTGCTCCCGGTCTCCAACCTCACCAACCTGCTTGCCTTTACCGCCTGCGGCGTGTCGTTCACCCGTTTCGCAACGTTGATGGCGTTGCCGTGGCTGGTGGCGATCGCGGTTGAATGGGTGGTGCTGAGCCGCGTCTTCCGCGACGACCTGCGCCGGACGGGGGAGCCCCCGGACCCGGTCGGCACCGGCGCCGCGCAGCGCCCGGACATGCCCGCCTTTGCGCTCAGCGTGATCGCGCTCACCCTGATCGGCTTCGGGATCAGCTCGATCGCCGGCGTGGCGCCGGTGTGGTTTGCCACCGCCGGCGCCGTCGCCCTCACCTTGCGCCGCCCCCCGGAATCGATCGTCGATCTGGTCCGCGCGGCCGAACCGTCGTTCCTGGTGTTCGTGCTGGCGCTCGGGGTGGTGGTGACGGCCGCCGGGGAACATGGCCTCTCCTCGGTGGTCGACTCGCTCACGCCGCATGGCTCGAGCCTGCCGGCGCTGCTCGGGGTCGCCGCGGTGAGTGCGGTGCTGGCCAACCTCGTCAACAACCTGCCGGCGACGCTCATCATGGTCGCCGTCGTGTCGTCGAGCGCGCCCGGCGCCGTGCTGGCGATGCTCATCGGGGTCAACGTCGGCCCCAACCTCACCTACGTGGGATCGCTGGCCACCCTGTTGTGGCGGCGGATCGTCCATGCTCACGACGAAGACGTCGACACTCGCGAGTTCATCAAGCTCGGCGCGCTCACCGTCCCGACCACGCTGGTGGCCGCCACCGTCGCGTTGTGGTTGGCTTTGCAGGTCTTCTGATGCGCGCGCTGATCTGGATCACCGAGACCTCCTGGCAGTCGTGCGTGGACCAGGCGCGGACGCTGCTGCCAGCCGACGCTGACGTCACGCTCCTGCACGTCGCCGCCAGCGACGTCGAATTCCTGGCCGGGCATCCCGGGCCCGGGCGGCTGGGCCGCCGCCGCCCGCCGCCTCCCGGGCCGCCGGTGCGCGAGATTGCCAAGAGCGAGGCACACGCCCTGCTGGAACGCGCGCGAGAGCGCCTCGGGCGCGAGGCTCAGCTCACCGCGCGGCGGGGCCGGATCGAGCGTGAGGTGCTCGAGGCGTGTGACGGGCTCGACCTGCTGATCCTTGCCCGCGACGGCGAGCCGCGCCGGGAGCCCAAGAGCATCGGCCACTACGGCCGCTTCGTCGTCGACCATGCCGGCTGTCCGGTGCTGCTGGTGTGGTCGGAGCCGCCGCCGGGGCTGGGCGAGATGCACTGGCCCCCGCACCTGCGGCGCCACTCCTAGACGTTGCGCAGAAGCCCTTCGGACTGCGCCCACTCCACCGTTCGCCGGACGGTCTCACGCGGCTCGGTGTAGCGGATACCGAGCTCGCGCTCGGCCCGAGACCCGTCGTAGAGATGGCCGTGCAGCAGCGTGCGCACCATCTCGCGGCACACGGGCGGCTTGCGCCGGCGGAGCCTGAACACCCACTCGACGATCGTGCCCGCGGTGGTCGCCGCCGCGCGCGGAACGAAGCGTGGGTTGCGCTCGACGCCGGCCACGTCGGCGGCCAGGGCCAGCGCCTCGCTCACGGTGAGGCGGATGCCGCTGAGCAGGTAGCGCTCGCCCGCGGTGCCGCGCTCGGCGGCCAGCAGGTGGCCCTCGACGCAGTCGGCGATGTCGACGAGGCTGACGTTGGTGTTGATGAACACCGGCAGCCGCCCGTCCAGCGCCGCCAGCAGGAACCGTCCCGTGCCGCTGGCCCGCCCCGGTCCCTGCACCGACGACGGGTTGACGTAGACGACTTCCTGGCCGATCTCGGTGGCGGCAGCGATCGCCGCGCGCTCACCCTCGGTCTTGGTGCGCTCGTAGGTCGACAGGTACCAGCCGCGGTGTTCGGTCCACTCGTTGGCGACGACGCCCGGGGCCTCGCCGATCGTGGCCGCCGACGAGGTGTGGACGAGCCGAGGGAGGGCGGAGCGCTTGGCCGCTCGCACGGCGGCCACGGCACCGTCGACGTTGGCCCGCCGCATCGGCGCCGGGTCCGAGACGCACAGGCTGTTGACCCCAGCGAGGTTGTAGGCCACCGTGCAGCCCGACATCCCGCCGGCGAGGGCGGCCTCGTCATAGACCTCGCCGCGCACGACGTCACAGCCCCGCTCGCGCAGCTCACGCTCGGCCTCCGGCGACCGGGCGAGCGCGACCACCTCGTCACCGCGCTCGAGCAGACGGGCCACCAGCGCGCGGCCGATGACGCCGGTCCCTCCGGTGATGAAGACGCGGCCAGCCACCGAAGCTAGGCGCGCAGGGCGGCCGAGGAGCGGACGAGGTAGTCGGCGCCCGACCAGGCCGTTGCCACCGCGGCCACCACCATGGCCCATTGGTCGAGGTAGGCGCCGGCGAAGGTCACGTCCGGGCGCAACATGGCCAGGGCGACGGCCACGAACTGCACAGTCGCCTTCCACTTGCCCAGCATCGACGTCTCCAGGTGCACGCCGCCGGCTTCCACCGCCGCGCGCAGCCCGAGGATGGTGAACTCGCGGGCAATGATCACGAGCGCCACCCAGGGGGAGGCGCGGCCGACCGACACCAGCCCGACGAGCGCCGTGGTCACCAGCAGCTTGTCCGCGGTGGTGTCCAGGAAGGACCCGAGCTTGGTGGTCACGTTCCACGCGCGGGCGAGCCTGCCGTCAAACCAGTCGGTCGCGGCGGCCACCACGAACAGGATGGCCGCAGCCGTGTAGGAATGATTCAGCAACAGGGCCATGATCACCGGCGAGACCACGATGCGTACGCCAGTGCCGACCGCGAGCACGCGAGATGATCGCAACGCGGTCAGAGTACCCGCCTCCACAGTGAGGACACTATCTCACAGCAAACGGAGGGCCAGCCCGCGCGCGGCGTCGGCATCGTCGGTGTCAAGCGCCGTTGCGCCAGCCACCCGCGCGTCGGCCAGCGAGACCTCGCGCAGCGCCGCTTTGACCTCGGGCACGAGTGCCGCCGCCATGCTCAGCTCGGTGACGCCGAGGCCGGCCAGCAGGACCGCCGCCGCCGGGTCTCCCGCCAGCTCCCCGCATACCCCCACCCAGCGACCGTGGGCGGCGGCACCCTGCACGGTGGCCTGGACCAGGCGCAGGACCGCCGGCTGGGGGCCGGCCAGGAGCGGGGCCAGCCGCGCATCGCCGCGTTCGGCGGCCATCGTGTACTGGGTCAGGTCGTTGGTGCCCAGCGAGAAGAAGTCCACGTGGGCTGCCAGGCGCGCCGCAGCGAGCGCCGCCGCCGGAACCTCCACCATGATCCCGAGCTCCATGGGCGCGTCGATCCCGGTGTCGGCCCGCGCCCGATCGAGCAGCTCCCGGGCGGCGGTGATCTCGCCCAGCGTGGCCACCATCGGCAGCATCACCTTGACCGGGTGGTCGGCGGCGACGCGCAGGATGGCGCGGAACTGGGTGGCGAGCACGTCGGGGCGGGCCAGGGCCAGCCGGATCCCGCGCACCCCGAGGAACGGGTTGTCCTCCGCCGGCATCGGCAGCGCCGGCAGTGGCTTGTCGGCGCCGGCATCCAGGGTGCGCACGATCAGCGGCCTGCCGTCGAGCGCGTGGGCGATCTCCCGTAGCGTGTGGGCCTGCTCGTCCTCGCCGGGCAGCTCGTCGCGGCCCAGGAACAGGAACTCCGTGCGCAGGAGGCCGACGCCCTCGGCGCCGAGCTCTACCGCGCGGGCCGCGTCGCGGCCGGTGGCGAGGTTGGCGAAGACCTCGATCCGCTCGCCGTCACGGGTGACCGCAGGTTCGTGGGCGCGCTCTCGGGCGGCTGCGCGCCGGCGCTCGGCGCGGTCGCGGCG
>JBAQGP010000949.1:0-1530 GCA_049287845.1 Solirubrobacteraceae bacterium
TACGCGGTGAACCCCACGTTCTTGAACCAGTAGTTGCCCAGGGGGAACCCGGACTTCGCCTCCACAAGGCCCGAGACCTTGGCGCTGTAGGCGTCGATCTGGTTGGAGAAGTACGGGATGATGTAGCCACCGGTGTTGTACTCGATGGTCATCGCCTGGCCGATGATCTGGTTGCGCTTGGTCTCGTCGAGCTCGGCCCGCGCCTGCTGGATGAGCTTCTGGAACTGCGGGTCGGCCCAATGGGTCTCGTTGAACGGCGAGTTGGGCAGGCTGCCCTGCGCCACCTGGGGCAGATACATGCGGGTGGCCCAGAAGTCCTGGGCGAAGGCCCACTTCAGGTAGTTGGGGCCGTAGAACGTGCCGGTGTCGAGCTTCTGGAGCTTGACGTTCACCCCGGCCCCCGTCGCCTGTTGGGCGAAGACCTGGGCGGCCTGGACGACGCCCTGGAACACGGGCGCGGTGGTCAGCTGCACGGTCAGCCCGGAGTGGCCCGCCGCCTTGAGCAGGGACTTGGCCTGCTCGAGGTCCTGGTGGCGCTGGGGCAGGTTGCTCGGAAAGCCGGGATCGAACGGCGAGTACATGTCGTTGGCGACGCGTCCCTGGCCCGACAGCACCTGCTCGACCATCTGCGGGCGGTTGACGATCAGGCGCATCGCCTGACGCACGCGGACGTCATTGAACGGGGCCTGGTCGACACGCATCGTGATCGGCTGCCACTGGCCGGTGTGGGAGATCAGCACCTTGAGCTGGCTGTTGCCCTGCACCTGGGCGATCTGGCCCGTGGGAAGGTTGTCGATCGCGTCCACCTGGCCGCCGAGCAGCGCGTTGACGCGGGCGGTGTCATCGGTGAAGTCGATGATCGTCAGCTGGTCGGCGTAGGGCCGCCCGCTCTGCCAGTAGTTGGGGAACTTCTTGAAGACGCTCTGCTGGCCGGCGGTGAAGCTGGCGAACATGAACGCGCCGGTGCCGACCGGCTTGGAGGGGTCGTAGCCGGTGGGGACGATCGCGTTGAAGTACTGGCCGATGTCGTCCAGGAAGGTCGCGTTGGGGAACTTCAACGGGATGCGCACCTGCGACTTGTTGAGCTTCTTGACGCCCTTGAGGTCGATATAGCCGATCGACGCCGCCCCCACCTTCGGGTTCTTGGCGTCGAGGATCCGCTGCAGGCTGAAGACGACGTCGTCGGCGGTGACGGTCTTGCCGTTGTGGAACTCGATCCCGGGCCGGACCTTGACCACCCAGGAGTCGGCCTTGCCGTGCTCGGCCTCGATCGACTCGGCCACCATCATCTCCACCGGGCCGAAGCTGGGCGGGCGCACCGCGAGCGGCTCGTAGAGGTTCCAGCACCGCATGATGTCGGTGTCGGCGGTGGGCAGATGGGCGTCGATGGTGTCCTTGGCGCCGCCGCCGGTGGCGCCGACTCGCAGGCTGCCGCCCGGCTTGATCGTGCCCGTCGATGGCGGACTGCCGGCGGCGCTGCTGGAAGCGGTGGAACTCCCCCCACAGGCGGCCAGCAGGCCGCCGGCGCCC
>JBAQGP010000950.1:0-7227 GCA_049287845.1 Solirubrobacteraceae bacterium
CCTCCGGGCTCATCTTCGCCAGCGCCGCGCGCTCGTAGTCGGCCAGCGAGCGCGGCCGGCTCGACCAGGGGTCGGGAGCAGTGTTCTCGGAGGCGTCCATCGCGACCCCCAAAGCTACGGAAATTGCAGGGCGCGCCCGTGCGCTCTCACAAAATCCCCGCGTTTTGGCGGTTTTTCCCCCAACGTGAAAACAGCCGCGATTTCCGGGAATGGGCTATGCGCCGGGGGGTGGAATCCGCTTTGATGCCGCCTGCTTCCAGGTGTGAATTTTCAAGAATGGGTTGAGGACAGGTATGGCAAATGGTCGGGCGGCCGTCGCGAAGGCGAGCTGCGAGAACTGCTTCTTTGGTCAGAACCTTCTGTGCGCAGTGGTGGATGCGGGGCCCTGCGGCACCTTCAGGCCGGCACATCCGGACGGGCTGCGTCCCCCCAGCCAGCTGCGCTTCGTCTTCCGCCAGGAGCGTCGTCTCCAGGTCGCGTGGGCGTTTCCCTCGCCCAATGAGCAGGTCGCGCTGCACGCCTGACTGGCGAGCCTGCGTGGACGCCCTCGCCACACGCAGAGAACCCGGCCCACGTCCTCCGCGCCGTCCCCTCCGATAAGGTTCGCGGCATGTTCTGGCCGCTGATCGGCGGATTCATCGCCTTCATCCTGTTCGCCATCTTCATGGGATGGGTGATGGACCCCTCGCGCCACGGCGACCGCGACGGTCACTAGCGGAGCGCCTCCTTCGCCTCGGCACGCCTCGCCAGCCACTCCGCCCCCGCCGTATCGGTCACGCCGTGGGCGAGGATGGAGCAGAACACCGTCAGCGCGGCGAGGTTGAAGATCGTCGCTCCCGCGCCGATCCGCTGGCCCAGCACGAGCAGTGAGAACGTCATGGTGGCCACGCCCTTGGGACCGAACCACGACATGAAGGCGCGCGTGGCCATGTCGGTGCGGGTGCCCGCCAGGGCAGCGAACACCGCGACCGGCCGCGCGACGAGCAGGGTCAACGCCACCACGCCGACGGCCGCCCAGCCGGAGCCGAAGAGGCCGTGCAGCGTGAGCAGGGCCCCGAAGACGACGAAGATCCCCAGCTTGACCAGCTCGACGATGTCAGCGGCCTGGCGCTCGAAGTAGCGGCGGACGTCCGGCCGGCGGACGCCGAGGACGATCGCCCCGACGTAGACCGCGATCAGCCCGTTGCCGGGCGGTGTCAGCACCGCCACGCCGTAGGTGGCAAAGGCGGCGCCCAGCGCGAACAGGGAGCGCTGGTGCGCCGGGATGCCGTCCTCCAGATGCACGTCACGGGGGGCCAGCCAGGCGGCGGCGAACCCCACCACCACGCCCGCCGCGAAGCCGAGCGCGATGTTCTCGATGACGAACCGCCACCACACGAAGTGCCCGCCGCCCGCGGCCAGCGCCGCACTGAGCGCCAGCACCGCCGGCAGGGCCAGGCCGTCGTTGAGCCCCGATTCCAGGTTGAGTGAGTGCCGGACCACCGCCGGCACCCGCGGGTTGGTCACGACGCTCGAGGACAGCACCGGATCGGTGGGCGACAGCAACGCTCCCACCAGGAACGACTCCGTCCATGACAGGCCCGTCAGCAGCCGCGTGCCGGTCGCCACGATCACTGCGGTCAGCGGCATCGCCAGCACGAGCTTGCGAAACGGCAGGTGCCAGTGTGACTGCAACAGCTCACCGTCAACCTCGAGTCCGTCGCGGAAGAGGATGACGATGAGCGCGACGGTGGCCAGCTCGGACACGAACGACGAGCCCGGGTCGAGGTGCAGGGCACCGGTGACCCCGTCGCCGAGGATGAAGCCGGCAAGCACGAACACCGCGGCGAGCGACACGAAGGTGCGGCGGGCCAGCCCGGACAGGAGCGCCCCGAGAACCAGCAGCCCTCCGAGGGCCAGCGCGGCCACTTCAAAGCGGTGCGACACGGCGCCGAGGAGCCACGGCATGTGCGTGTGCACTACGGCCACGACGGTTAGAGTGTCAGACCGAGACAGAGGAGGCGTGGAGTGCGGGTCACGGTGCTCGGGAAGTCGCCGTCCTGGCAGGACGCCGCGGGGGCGTGCAGCGGCTACCTGGCGCAGGAGCAGGGCTCCAGCGTGCTCCTTGACTGCGGCAATGGCGTCTTCTCCAAGCTGCGCCGGATCTGCGACTACGTGGATGTCGATGCCGTGGTCATCAGCCATATGCATGCCGATCACTTCCTCGATCTGGTGCCGTTCAGCTACGCGCTGCGCTATGCCCCGCGCCAGCAGCCGGTGCCCGTCGCCGGTTGGCCGGGAACCGATGCTCCCGCGCGGCCGCGCCTGTACCTGCCCGGCGGCGGCGGCGAGGTCCTGCGCCGTGTCGTGAGCTCATGGGGCCAGGACGACCTGATCGACCGCGCGTTCGACGTGCGTGAGTACGAGGCCGATGACGTGCTGTCACTCGGCTCCCTGACCGTGCGCTTCTGCGAGGTTCCCCACTACGTCGTGACCTTCGCCGTCGAGCTGGCCTGCAGGGGGGCACGCTTCACCTACGGGGCGGACTGCCGTCCCAACGACCGGCTGGTCCGGTTCGCCCAGGACACCGATGTGCTCCTGATCGAGGCGACCCTCCCGCGCCCGGAGCGTGACGGCACGCGCGGGCACCTCACCGCGCGCGAGGCCGGCGAGCACGGGCAGGGGGCGCGCGCTCACCGGCTCGTGCTCACCCACTACTCCGACGAGCTCGACCCTGAGCTCACCCGATCCGAGGGCGCTGACGGCTTCGGCGGGCCGGTGGAGCTGGCCACCGAGGGCGCCGTGTACACGGTGTGAATGGCGCACGCCAGCCGCGCATCACGACGAAACGGTGCGTCTGTTCGGGCGGCGTGACCGGGCCCCGCGCGCGGGCTACGCTTAGGCGATGTCGGAGCGCGATCTGTTTGCCAACTTCGAACGGATGCGACGCGAGATGGACGAGCTGTTCGGAGGCGTCTTTGAGCGCTCCGGGCTGTCGCGCCGGCACACCGGACAATGGCCCGCGGTCGACGTCGCCTACGCCTCGGATCCGCCCCGGGCGATCGTGACGGCGGAGCTGGCCGGCATGGATCCCGCAGACATCGCGGTCCAGATCGAGGGCCGCAAGCTGTTTCTGGCGGGTCGCCGCGGCCCGGCTCAGCCCGCCCCCGACGGCTACCAGCAGATCGAGATCGAGCGGGGCGCCTTCCGCCGGCTCATCGAGCTTGGCGCCGATGTCGACGCCAACCGGATCAGCGCCCGCTATGAGGACGGCATGCTGCGCGTCGAGCTCCCGCTGGTCGGCCGCCAGGAGACCCGTCGCGGGGTGCCCATCCAGAGTGGGGATGGGCCGTGACCGTCCTTGACGTCGGGACCGCGACGGACGAGGCCGACGACGACCAGGAGAACGGCTTCCGTCGCCTCCCCGCGCGGCTCGGCATCCTGCCGCTGCGCGATTCGGTGACCTTCCCCGAGCTCGTCATCCCACTCAACATCGGCCAGCCGCGCAGCCTCGAGCTCGTCAACGACGTCCTGCGTGGCGACCGGTCGATCGTGCTCGTGGCCGGTCGTGAACCCGAGCTCGAGACCCCTGGGCCCGACCAGCTGTACGCGGTCGGCGTGCTGGGGGCGATCGCGCGCATGGTGCGCCTGCCCGACGGGACGCTGCGGGTCCTCATCCAGGGTGGCCCGCGCGTGCGGGTGAAGGAGTGGGTGGATACCGAGCCCTATCTGGTGGCCGAGGTCGAGCACGCCCGCGACCGGGTGCGCGAGAGCGCCCAGCTCGAGGCGCTGGCCCGCAACGTCCAGCGCACGTTCTCCAGCATCGTGGGCCAGGTGCCCTACCTGCCCGAGGAGCTCCAGGTGATGGTCGCCAACGTCGACGACCCGGTGATGCTCAGCCACCTCATCGCCGGCGCTCTGCGACTTCCCACCGAGGAGAAGCAGGCGCTGCTGGAGGAGCTGGACGTCACCAAGCGGCTGCGCCGCCTGTCAGAGATCCTTGCCCGCGAGCTCGAGGTGGTCGCGCTGGACACCAAGATCCAGTCCCAGGTCCAGTCCGAGTTGCAAAAGGGCCAGCGCGACTTCTTCCTGCGCCAGCAGCTCAAGGCCATCCAGGACGAGCTGGGCGAGGGCGACGAGGCCCAGGCCGAGGTCAAGGAGCTGCGCGGGCAGCTCGAGGCGCTGCGCCTTCCCGAGGAGGTCTCAAAGCAGGTCGAGCGCGAGCTCGGGCGCCTGGAGCGCCTGCAGGCGTCGATGGCCGAGTACGGCGTCGTGCGCACCTACCTGTAATGGATCGCCTCGCTGCCGTGGGACACCTCCACCGAGGACAACCTCGATCTCGTCCATGCCCGCCAGGTGCTCGACACCGACCACTACGACATCGAGCAGGTCAAGGAGCGCATCCTGGAGTTCCTGGCCGTGCGATCGCTCATCGCCAACGGCGCGGGCAAACGCCAGCCCGCGGGGTCGATCCTCACCTTCGTGGGGCCGCCCGGTGTCGGCAAGACGTCGCTGGGGCGGTCTGTCGCCCGTGCCCTGGGCCGCACCTTCGAGCGCATCAGCGTCGGTGGCATGCGCGACGAGGCTGAGATCCGCGGCCATCGCCGCACCTACATCGGTGCGATGCCCGGCGTCATCGTCCGCGCGCTGCGCGACGCCGGCGCCAAGAACCCGCTGTTCATGATCGATGAGATCGACAAGATGGGCTCGGACTTCCGCGGTGATCCAGCCAGCGCGATGCTCGAGGTGCTGGACCCCGAGCAGAACAGCACGTTCCGCGACCACTACCTGGACCTCCCGTTCGACCTCTCGGAGGTCATGTTCATCACGACGGCCAACAGCCTGGACACCATCCCCGGCCCGCTTCGCGACCGGATGGAGGTCATCCAGCTGGCCGGCTACACCCAGGCCGAGAAGCTCCAGATCGCCAAGCGCTATCTCGTGCCGCGCCAGATCGAGCGCAACGGCCTGACCAGCTCCAGGATCGCGTTCACCGACGCCGGGCTGCAGACGATCATCTCCGACCACACGCGCGAGGCCGGTGTGCGCCAGCTCGAGCGCGAGATCGGCTCGGTGGTGCGCAAGGTGGCCCGTCAGGTCGCCGAGGGGAAGGTGAAGCGCAAGGTGAGCATCACCGAGCCGCGGGTCCGCGAGCTGCTGGGCAAGCGCAAGTTCCACTCCGAGACACGCCGCCGGACGTCGCGTCCGGGCGTTGCCACCGGCCTGGCGTGGACCCCGGTGGGCGGCGAGGTCCTGTTCGTCGAGGCCACGGCCATGCCCGGGAGCGGGCACCTCACGATCACCGGGCAGCTGGGCGACGTGATGCGCGAATCCGCCCAGGCGGCGCGGTCCTACGTGCGCGCCAACGCGCCAGAGCTGTTACCCGACCTGCCCGACGACTGGTTCGCTGACCACGACATCCACATCCACGTGCCCGCGGGCGCGACCCCCAAGGACGGGCCGAGCGCCGGCGTGACGATGGTGACCGCGCTGGTGTCGCTGCTGTCGGGCCGGGCGGTGCGCTCCGACGTGGCCATGACCGGCGAGGTGACGCTCACCGGCCAGGTACTGCCGATCGGCGGCCTCAAGGAGAAGGCGCTGGCGGCCCAGCGCAGCGGCGTCCACACCGTCGTCGCGCCCGAGCTCAACGAGCCCGACATCGACGAGATTCCCGAGCATCTGCGAAAGTCCCTGCAGTTCGTGTTCGTCTCGACGATCGGCGAGGTTCTCGAAGCGGCGCTGAATCGGAGGCCGAAAAAGGGGTATCGCGTATCCTGACCACTCACCCGCCCAGGACCTGAGGGAGACCAATGGCATCACGACGGAAGAAAGTCGCAAAGGCGGTGCCGTTCAATACCGCCGATCTGGCCAGCATCACCAAGGCCAACCCGTACATCCAGCGACTGATCGAGGACGCGGAGCTGCGCGATAACGTGCGCACGGCGATTGACTCCGCGAGGCACGCGATCAACCGCCTGACCAACGCCAAGGCACCGCAGAAGGCGTTGATCGACGACAAGAAGCTGCAGAACGAGATTCGCTCGGCGGCCGAGGCAGCGCGCGACGCGGCCATGGCGTTGTCGGACGCGCCCAACCGCTCCAAGCCCAAGAAGAAGAAGGGCGGGCTCGGTGGCAAGCTGCTGGTCCTCGTGATCGCTGCCGGCGCCGCTCTGGCCCTCTCCGAGGGGCTGCGCTCCAAGGTGCTCGACACCCTGTTCGGCGCCGAGGAGGAGTTCCAGTACACGCCGCCGGCGGGCACGCCGGCGCCGCCGCCGGCCAGCACGGTTTCAGCCGCGTAGCGCTGCACTTGATACCGCAGGATTCGCGTAAGGGCGCCCCGGTGGCGCCCTTTTCGCGTCCCGGCCCGGCGCGACGCCCATCGCCGCCCGGGCGATCGCAGAATAGGCGCCACCACCGCGCCTCAGATGACACAGGTCCCGTCTGAGCGGCTGCGGCGCCGTAGAATCGCCTCGAATGCAGGCGGCCACCGCACCCGAGCGCTCGCTTGCCGGCGATCTGCCCTCTGAGAAGGCGGGGCGGATCGTCGAGGCCATGCGAGCCAGCGTCGCCGAGCGGGGCATCGCCGGCTCGACCTTTGACCGGGTCGCCCGCGAGGCCGGGGTCTCGCGCGGTCTGCTGCACTACTACTTCGGCTCCAAGGAGCGGCTGCTGGTCGAGGTCGTCCGCCGCGAGTCCGAGGTGCGCGGGGAGTCGCTGGACCACGCCGTCGCCGGGTCCGCGGGCGCCGACGAGCTGATCGACGCGCTGGTGCGCAGCCTGGAGGAGATCCTCGGGGAGGGCACGCGGTCGATGGTGACCTTCTACGAGCTGCTCACCCTCGCCCAGCGCAACGCCGAGATCGCCACCGAGCTCGCCGAGCTGGCGCGGCGCACCCGCACCCGACTTGCCGACGCCCTGCGCGCAGGCAGCGAGGCGGGCAAGTTCAAGCTGCGCGGGTCTCCCGACGACGTCTCCAGCTTCCTGTTCGCGCTGGCCGACGGGGTCACGATCCGCCGCATGGCGGAGCCCGGCCTGGACACGCGGCCGCTCATGGACCAGGCGGTGGCCGCCGCCCGCGCGCTGCTCGCGTGACCGCGGCGGCGCACTGAACGATGCGCCGCCTGGCGGCGTTGGCCGTCACCGGGCTGGTGGTGGTCCTGTTGGTCGCCGCCCAGCTGATTCTCCCGGGCATCGCCGCCCAGCGCCTGCGCGACCGGCTGTCGCGCTCGGGGCACGTGCTGGCCGTCC
>JBAQGP010000951.1:0-5228 GCA_049287845.1 Solirubrobacteraceae bacterium
CGCTAGCCCAGCGCTCCGAGCGCGAGCGGCACGATCCGCTCGGCGCCGGCTCGGCGCAGCTGACCGCCGACCATGGCCAGCGTCCAACCGGAGCTGCGGCGATCGTCGAGGAGCACACCGGTGCCCAGCGGCGGCGTGGCGGTGACCGCGAAGGCGCCCCGGACGTTCGCGGCCTGCTGGACGGCGTTGGCCATCTCTGACTGCGGAGGGCGCTGATCGACGCGCGCCACCAGCGACAGCATCGGCACGCCGAGCTCGGCGGCCACCTGCTGCGCCAGCGCCTCCAGGACGCCGCCAAGCCGCATCGACGGTACGAACGTGACCCACGCCGGGGCGTCCTCGCCGGGGCCTGCCCCCGCGCGCACCACCTCGGCGAGGGCGGCCACGACGTCGTCCTCGAAGCCGTCGCCTCGCAGGCCACGCTGCACCGCGGGCCACCAGCCGCCGTCGCCGAAACGTGCCAGCGCCCATCCCGGCTCGACGCGCACGTCCTCGGGGATCTTGCGCATCGACCCCGCTGCGTCCGGCGCCATCTTCTTGATCTCGAGCTCGATCGGCGCCGAACGCAGGTGACGGCCGGCCAGCTCCACCAGCGCGGCGTCCAGAGGCGCTCCGAAGCGCGGGACGGTGCAGACCGCACAGCGGCCACAATCGGCGGGGTCCGGATCGTCGAGCTCGGTCTGCAGCACGCGCATGAGGCAGCGCCCGTCGGAGCCAAAGCTCTCCATGGCCCGCTGCTCCTCCCGGCGCAGGGCGGTGACCCGCGCGTAGCGCTCGCCGTCATAGCTCCAGTCCGAGCCCTCTGCCAGCACCCAGCGCGAACCGTCGCGGCGCAGCGCTCCCTCGACGTCGAGGATCTTGAGCATGGCCTCCAGGCGACCCTTGCCGATGTTGACCACGCCCAGCAGCTCCTGCGTGCTGCGGCCGCCGTTCCCGGCGTCGCGCAGGTCTTCGAGCACGGCCGTGACCCGCTCGCGCGACGGGAACGACTGCTCGATGAAGAAGTCCTGGATCCGGCGGTCCTCGGCGCCGCGCAACAGGACCACGTCCGCGTGATCGACGCCACGGCCGGCGCGACCGACCTGCTGGTAGTAGGCCACCACCGATCCCGGCGCCTGATAGTGCACGACGAAGGTCAGGTCGGACTTGTCGTAGCCCATGCCCAGGGCGCTGGTGGCGCAGATCGCCTTGACCTCGTTGGACAGCAGGCGGTCCTCGGCCGCGACGCGCTCCGCGGTGTCCTGGTCGCCGCTGTAGGCCAGCGCGCTGATGCCGCGCGCGTTGAGGAACGCGGCCACCTGATCGGCGTCGCGCTTGGTCAGCGTGTACACGATCCCGGAGCCCTCGAGCTCCGGCAGGTGCTCGGCCAGCCAGGCCAGTCGCTGTGCGGGCCGCGGCAGGTCGACCACCTCCAACCGCAGGCTGGTCCGCGCCAGCGGGCCGCGGTACGCACGCAGGGGCGTGCCGTCCCCGGCCGCCAGCTGCTCGGTGACGTCCTCGACGACGCGGTCGTTGGCCGTGGCCGTGGTCCCGAGCACGGCGACGCCCGCCGGCAGCAGTGCCAGCATGTCGCGCACGCGGCGGTAGTCGGGGCGGAAGTCGTGGCCCCAGTCAGAGATGCAATGGGCCTCGTCGATGACCAGCAGCCCCACCGACGCGGCGAACAGGGGCAGCATCTCGTCGCGGAAACGGGGGTTGTTGAGCCGCTCGGGGCTGATGAGGAGCAGATCGATGCTGTCCTGGGCCAGCCGGTCGCGCACCCCATCCCACTCCTCGCGGTTGGTGCTGTTGACCGTGTGCGCGGACAGCCCGAGCCGCTGCGCGGCCGCGATCTGATTGCGCATGAGCGCGAGCAGCGGGCTGACGATGAGCGTCGGCCCGGCAGGATGGTTGGGAGCGGGCTGGGTGGCGTCCCGGTCGCGCAGCAGCGCCGTGGCCACGAAGTACACCGCCGACTTGCCCCACCCGGTGCGCTGCACGCAGAGCACCCGCGCGCGATCGGCCACCACGTCGCGGATCGCCTCCAGCTGGCCGTCGCGGAACTCGGCGGTCGGATCCGCGGTCAGCGCGCGCAGCCGCTCCAGAGCGGTCACGGCGAGGGTTTCGGTGTCAACGGGGGCCACCCCCCGATACTGGCAGCCCTGCCAGCCGGACCCGCTCGGGGCCCTGGCCCATCGTCGTCTCACGGGCCGGTGCCGCTAGCCTTGCGCCCGATGACCGCCGTCGGCGAACGGAACCTCGGCCTGCTGGCCCAGCGGTCCTTCGAGCGTCGCGGCGACTACCCATCGCTGCTCTTCGAGGGCCGCTGGCATCGCTCGGGAGACCTGTGGCAGCGGTCACAGCGCCTGGCCGCCGGGCTCGCCGAGCTCGGGGTGGCGCCCGGTGACCGCGTGGTGGTGTGCATGGCCAACTGCCCGGAGGTGTCGATCGCCTACCAGGCGCTGTGGCTGGCCGGGGCCGTGGTGACCCCGGCGACGTTCCTGCTTCCGGCCCCGGACCTGCGTCACGTCGTCGCCGACGCAGAGGCTCGCGCGGTGCTCACGACGCCGGAGTTCATCGACAAGGTCCTCCAGGCCACCGCGGGTCTGGAGCACGTGCGCTTCGTGATCTGCACCGGGGCGACGGAGGGCGGGGATGGCGTGCTGGAGCTGGCGGAGCTGGAGACGGCCGACCCCCGGCCGATCGCCGCCCGCTCTGACGACGACCTCGCCGCCCTGCTCTACACCGGCGGCACCACCGGTCGCGCCAAGGGCGTGATGCTCTCGCACGCCAACCTGTACTTCTCCGGCGGGCAGGCCCACGACGCCGCCCACGTGCCCGGCATCAACCGCCAGCTCACCACCCTCCCGCTGTCACACGCCTACGGCCTGCTGGTGACGATCGCCGGCATGCACAACTCCGAGCAGGGCGTCAACGTCCTCATGCGCTGGTTTGACCCGGCCACGTACCTGAGCTTGATCGGCGAGCACCGACTCCAGCTCAGCGCGGTGGTGCCCACGATGCTCCAGATCCTGCTCGGCATGCCGCTGGAGGACTTTGACCTCTGGACCCTGCAGTGGGTGAGCTCCGGCGGCGCCCCGCTGGCCCCCGAGGTCGAGCAGGAGTTCTGCCGGCGCGTGCCCTCGGTCTCGATCCGGCAGGGATACGGGCTGACCGAGAGCGCGGCGCTCATCTCCACCAACCCCACCGGCGCCGTCAAGCGCGGCTCGGTGGGTCGCCCGGTGCCGGGCACCGACGTCGAGATCCGGGACGCCGACGAACATGCCGTCGCGCCGGGGGAGACCGGCGAGGTGTGCGCGCGCTCGCCCGGGATCATGCGGGGATACTGGCGCGCCCCCGACGCCACGAGTGAGGCGCTCGAGAACGGCTGGCTGCGCACCGGCGACATCGGCTACCTCGACGCCGAGGGCTATCTGTACATCGTGGACCGCAAGAAGGACCTGATCATCCGCGGCGGCTTCAACGTCTACCCGCGCGACGTCGAGGACGCGCTGGTGAAGCATCCCGCCGTGCAGATGGCCGCCGTCGTCGGCCGGCCCTCGGAGCGCCACGGCGAGGAGGTGGTGGCGTTCGCCAGCCTGGCCGCCGGCGCCGAGATCACCGGCGAGGAGCTGGTCGAGTGGGCCCGGGAGCACATCGGCGGCTACAAGTACCCGCGCGAGATCCACCTGGTCGACGCGATCCCCCTCACTCCGGTCGGCAAGATCGACCGCAAGGCGGTGCGAGCGCGGGTCGCAGACACGCGCCCCGCCTCCGCGTGACGCGGATCGCGCAGACGCGGTCAGTCCACCAGCAGATGGGCTGAGCCCAGCGACAGCCGATCCCCGGGCTCCAGGCGGCAGCGCACGACCCGCTTTCCGTTGACCCGGGTCCCGTTGGTCGAATCGAGGTCGCGCAGCACCCAGTGCCCGTCGCGGAAGCTCAGGCGGGCGTGCCTGCGCGAGACCGACGGGTGGCCCACCATCACATCGCAGGCGTCGTGGCGGCCCACGAGCAGCTCGTCGCACCCGCCGGCCCAGTCGAGCGCCAACAACGTCGCCGGCGTCGCCGGACGCGAGCGGTCGAGCGCCAGGGCACGGCGCAGCGAGGAGATGATGCGATCCCAGGTCGCCGAGAGCGCGCGGCGCGGACGGCGGAGGGTCAGGTCGCCGACCAGCCCGGCTGGGTCCACCAGCTCTGAGCCAAACAGCAGGTCCAGGCGCTGGACAAGCGTCTGCTGGCTGAGCAGCCCGTCCCCGTAGGCGGCATTGAGCGTCCGCTCCATCCGGCCTCGCGCATCGCCTGAGCGCAGCATGCGTCCAGTGTCCCGCTCCCGGGCCCCGTTGTCCACAGAACAGGATCGGCGCGCACGCCGCCGAAACCACGTTGCATGGGGACCAACCGGCTGGAGTCATTCTCCGACGGGGTGATCGCGGTGGCGATCACGCTGCTGGTGCTCGACATCCACGTCCCCCCGCTCGCCCTGCACGAGAGCCTGGCTCACGGACTGCTGCACAACTGGCCCCACTACGCCGCCTACGTCGTCTCGTTCATGACGATCGGGATCATCTGGATCAACCACCACGCGATGATCACCCGCCTTGCGCAGGCCGACCACTCGATCCTCATCCTCAACCTGGTGCTGCTGCTGAGCATCGCGCTGCTCCCGTTTGCCACCGAGCTGATGGCCGACTACCTGCGCGCCGACCGTGGCCAGAACCTGGCCGCGGGGGTGTACGCCGGCTCGTTTCTCCTGATGGCGGTGGCCTTCGCCGCGCTCAACCGCCACATCCTGCTCGCCCGCGCTCACATGCTCTCGGCCGAGATCCCCCTGGAGGACCGCCGGCGGATCCTCGCGCGCTCGGTCTCCGGCCTGGCGCCCTACCTGATCGCCACGATCGTGGCGTTGGTCTCCGCGTACGCCACCCTGGCCATCTGCGCCGCCCTCGCCGTGTTCTACGCGCTGCCCATCGCCAGCGGCGGCGGACGGTAACGCGTACGATCGGGGGATGGGCGTCTCCACCTCCATCGCCACATTTGCGGAGCTGCGGGCGCTGCTGGGCTCAGACAGCGTGCTCCCGGGTGACACGCGCGAGTACCTGAGCGACTACTCAGAGACCCACAACCTGCGCGGCCGCGCCGATGCGGTGGCCCTGCCCAAGGACGCCGATGCCGTCGCGGCCACCGTCCGCTGGTGCGACGCTCACGACGTGCCGATGACGCCGCGCGGCGGGGGCACCGGCCTGGCC
>JBAQGP010000952.1:0-3269 GCA_049287845.1 Solirubrobacteraceae bacterium
GACGCGGTAGGCACGGAGGAGGTTCTGACCGAGGACGGCAGCGCGGCTGACGGCGCGGTCAACGTGTTCCCCGGAGGGGACACCGCCGGTGCCTGACGCGACCGGCCTGGAGCTGACCGCACACGAACTCCGCGAGGCCAGCGCAGAGTCGGTGCTGGGGACCGAGTTCGCGCGCAACCGGGCAACGATCGACGCCCACCCAGAGCACGTGGTCGAGATCCTCGAGGCGCTGCACGCCAAGGGCTACACGTTCCTGGCCAGCCTGCACGGCGTCGACTACTACCCCGAGGAGCCGCGCCTGGGGGTCATCTACGAGCTGCTCAACATGCACGAGGTGGACCGCATCTCGGTCAAGGCCCGCGTCCATACCGAGCATGCGCGGATCGCCACCGCCACCGGGCTTTGGCCCGGCGCCGAGTTCCCCGAGCGCGAGGTCTACGACATGTTCGGCGTCGTCTTCGAAGGCCACCCCGACATGCGGCGCATCCTCATGCCCGAGGACTTCGAGGGCTTTCCCCAGCGGCGCGACTTCCCGATCGGCGGCGAGCCCATCCTCTTCACCTACAACGAAGAGAACTCCTATGGGAAGTGGCAGTGATGGCGCTCGACGCCGCTGATTACCGCAGGCGGGAGGAGTCGATCACCTATGCGGCGGAGTCGGCCGGCATGGGTGAGACCCAGGAGCTGCTCACGCTCAACATCGGCCCGCACCATCCCGCCACCCACGGCGTGCTGCGGCTCCTGGCCACGCTGGAAGGCGAGGTCGTCCGCGATATCAAACCGATCATCGGCTACGTGCACACCGGGATCGAGAAGACCGCCGAGGACAAGTCCTACTGGAAGGTCATCCCGGTGGTCGAGCGGATGGACTACCTCGCGTACTACTTCAACGCGATGGCGTACTGCGGCGCCGTGGAGACTCTGCTGGACGTCGAGGTCCCCCCGCGCGCGCAGTACCTGCGCGTCATCCACCTCGAGCTCAATCGGATCATGTCTCATCTCGTATGGCTGGGCACCAGCGCGCTGGACCTGGGCGCCATCTCCATGTTCTGGTACTGCTTCCGCGAGCGCGAGACGATCCTGGACCTGTTCGAGATGTCCTCGGGGCAGCGGATGCACACGCGTTACTTCCAGGTCGGCGGAGTCTTCGAGGACATCCCCGGCGGCTTCGCGGCAAGGCTGCGCAAGTTCCTGGACGAGATGCCGACGCGTGCCGACCAGTACGCGGATCTGCTCGAGAAGAACCAGATCGTGTTCGAGCGCCTGCACGGAGTGTGTCCCCTCGATGAGGAGACGCTGCTGGGGATCGGTGTCACCGGCCCCCTGCTGCGCGCCGCCGGGAACCCATGGGACCTGCGCAAGGCCCACCCCTATTCCAGCTACGACCACTTCGACTTCAAGATCCCGGTCGGCACCGTCGGTGACAACTACGATCGCTACCGCGTGCGCCACGCGGAGATCTATGAGTCGGTCAAGATCATCCGCCAGGCGCTTGACGGGCTCCCCGAGGGGCCCTACATCACCACCGACCGCAAGATCGCGCTGCCCCCGCGCCACGAGCTCGCGACGTCGATGGAGGCGCTCATCCATCACTTCAAGCTCGTCACCGAGGGCTTCCGGGTAGCGCCGGGCGAGGTCTACTACCCGATCGAGGGCCCGCGGGGCGAGTACGGGTGCTTCGTGCGGGCCGACGGCTCGGCCAAGCCCGCCCGGGTGCACATGCGCGACCCCAGCTTCGTGCACCTGCAGGCCCTGGCGCCGATGGTGCGCGACTCCTACATCGCCGACCTCATCGCGACCCTGGCGATGCTCGACCCGATCCTGGGGGGCATCGACCGGTGAGCTTCCGCGAACGACGGGTGCCCGACATCACCGGGGACCTCCAGTTTCGCCGCGGGGTGGGTGAGGACCCGGGCGACCGCCACGTGGCGCGCTTCGGTCATGGCTCACGCGTCCCCGGCTGGGACGACGCCGTCGACCTCACCAAGGATCCGGCGGTCATCCCCGACCTTGCCACGACGCCCGTGCCCGAGGACCTGCGCCGGGAGATCGAGACGGCGATGGCAAAGTACCCCGACCGCCGCTCGGCCGCCATCCCGTCCCTGCATGCCGCCCAGGCGGTGCACGGCTGGTGCTCGCCGGAGGCGATCGGGCAGGTCGCCGCCGTCATGCGCCTGACCCCCGCCTACCTGACCTCCGTGGCGAGCTTCTACGACATGTTCGAGCTGCACCCCAAGCACACCCACGACGTGTTCGTGTGCACGAACATCTCGTGCTCGATCCTCGGCGCCGACGAGTTCTATGACGCGATGGCGGCCGCCGCCGACGGGCAGGACATCGACGTGCGCTCCTTCGAGTGCCTGGGCGCCTGCGACATCGCGCCGATGGCATCTGTCAACGGCGAGTACGTCGGCCCGCTCGAGCTCGCCGACGCCGAGCGCATCGTGGAGGACCTCAACGCCGGCCAGCCCGTGCTCCGCGACAAGCAGCTGCGCTACCGCGCATCCGTCGACCCCAACGTGCAGAGCATGCCGGGCGAGACCGCGCAGGAGTTCTCGGCGCCCGACCACTCAGACAGGGCCGACGCCATTCAGACCGAGGCCGATGAGGCGAGGGATCGCCCCGGGCCCGACGCTCCCTACGAGATCTCCCCCCAAGACCAGAGCGAGACATGAAGCCGATCCTGTTCGACCGCATCGACGAGCCCGGGCTCAACACCCTGGAGGTCTACGAGCGCCGCGGCGGCTACGAGATGCTGCGCAAGGCGCTGACCATGTCTCCCGGGGACGTCCTGACCCAGATCATGGACTCGGGCATCCGGGGCCGCGGAGGCGCCGGGTTCCAGATGGGGCGCAAGGTGTCGTTCCTGCCCCACGGCGACATGGCCAAGTATCTCTGCTGCAACGCCGACGAGTCCGAGCCGGGCACGTTCAAGGACCGCGAGCTGATGCAGAAATGCCCGCACATGCTCATCGAGGGCATCGTCATCGCCGCCCACGCCGGCTCCATCGGGCGTGCCTACATCTACATCCGCGGCGAATACCAGCTGCAGGCCGACATCCTGGAGGCGGCGATCGCCGAGGCGGCCGCCGCCGGCTATCTCGGTGAGCGGATCCTGGGCTCCGAGTTCAGCCTGTCGCTGGTGCTGCACCGCGGCGCCGGCGCCTACATCTGCGGCGAGGAGACCGCTTTGCTGGACTCGCTGGAGGGCAAGCGCGGCAACCCGCGCCTCAAGCCACCGTTTCCGGCGATCGAGGGCCTCTACGCCG
>JBAQGP010000953.1:0-2557 GCA_049287845.1 Solirubrobacteraceae bacterium
AGACCTGGGAGAAGAGCAGGGCGAGCGCCGTGGCCAGGCGGCCGATGACCGGGCCGCCCTTCGGCGCCGCCCCGAACGCGCCATCGGAGGTGACGAAAGCCAGGCCGAACAGGGTCCCAGCCAGGGCCAGCGCAGCGAACGCGATGACGGCCGCCCGACGGGCACGCGTGCTCCCCAGCTCGTCGGCAAACTGGCGGGCCAGCGCGCCCGGCTCGCCCAGCGCCGCCTGCGGGTCGCAGGTGAGGTGGTCGGCGAACTCGTCCAGGATGCGACCTCGCAGGCGGCCGCTGATGCCGACCGCGGTCAGCTCCTGGCCCAGTCGCGTCTGAAAGTCGGCGGTCATACCAGGACCGCCTCGACTGCCCGTGCGAACTCCCGCCACTCGGTGCGCCGCGTGCCCAACTCGCCGCGCCCACGGCGCGTGAGCTCATAGATGCGCCGGCGCCGGCCCTCGCCGTCTGACCATTCGCTGGAGAGCAGCCCGCCCGCCTCCAGCCGGTGCAGTGCGGGATAGACGGTGCCCTCGGGCAATTGGAAAGCCCCGTCGCTGCTGTGCTTGAGCTTCTCGATGATCGCGTAGCCGTGCAGCGGGCCCTCGGCGAGGACGGCGAGGATGAGGGCGTCGAGGTGGCCCTTGAGTGATTCGGCTCTCATACCTCGTGAGGCTAGGCCTAGCGTTGCTAGGTGTCAAGGGCCCGCGGGCGCGGAATTCGGGACAGCCCCGTAGCGCCCTACACTCAGACCCGCGATGCCAGGAATCGTCGTAGTCGGCGCCCAGTGGGGCGATGAAGGCAAAGGCAAAGTCACTGACATGCTCGCCGAGCAGGCGGACGCGATCGTGCGCTTTCAGGGCGGCAACAATGCCGGCCATACGATCGTGCGCAACGGCACGACGTGGAAGCTGCACCTCATGCCATCGGGGATCCTGCATCCCGGCAAGCTGTGCGTGATCGGCAACGGGGTGGTCATCGACCCCAAGGTGCTCACCGACGAGCTCGACGAGCTGCGCCGGCGTGGCGTGGAGACCAGCGCGCTGCGCATCTCGGCCAACGCGCACCTGATCATGCCCTACCACATGCTGCTCGATCACGCGGGCGAGGCCAAGCTCGGCAAGCTGGAGATCGGTACCACGCGCCGGGGCATTGGGCCCTGCTACGCCGACAAGGCGGCGCGGCTGGGGATTCGCGTGCAGGACCTGCTCGACGAGAAGATCCTCAAGAAGAAGATCGTCGCCGCGATTGACCCCAAGCGGCTGTCGCTGCGGCCGTACGCCAAGGACCCGCGGCTGGACCTGCAGTCGATGACCGACGAATACCTGACCTACGGGCACGTCCTGGAGCCGTACATCGCCGACACCTCGCGCCTGGTCCTCCAGCGGCTGGATCACAACGAGATGGTCGTGTTCGAGGGCGCCCAGGGGGCGATGCTGGATATCGACCACGGCACCTATCCGTTCGTGACCTCATCCAACCCGGTCGCCGGCGCGGCATGCATCGGCGCGGGCGTCGGCCCGAAGGACATCGACGAGGTGTGGGGCGTGGCCAAGGCGTACGTCACCCGCGTCGGCGCGGGTCCGTTCCCCACCGAGATCGAAGGACCGCTGGCTGAAGAGATGCGCGAGCGGGGCGGCGAGTACGGCACCACCACCGGGCGCCCACGCCGGGTCGGCTGGATGGACCTCGTCGCGTTGCGCTACGCCGCGCGCCTGAACTCCATGACCGCGCTGGCGATCACCAAGCTCGACGTGCTCGCCGGATTCGATCCGATCCGGGCCTGTGTGCGGTATCGCAACGACGAGGGCGCCGAGTTCGACTACTTCCCCTACCACCAGACGGTCCTGCACCACGCGGCGGGCGAGTACATCGAGATGCCCGGCTTCACCGAGGACATCAGCGAGTGCCGCAGCGAGGTCGACCTGCCCGAGGCCGCGCGCGACTATCTGCGCTTCGTCTCCGATTTCGTCGGGGTCCCGATCGTCCTCGTGGGCGTCGGGCCGGGGCGCGAGCAGGTCATCTGGATGGATGCCGCCGACGGGATGATCCCCGGCCCCCCTGATCGCGCCCCGGACGAGCGAGCGAGCGCCGGGGCGGCCTGACGGTTGTGCGCCGGCCGCCGTCCCCGCGGCGGCCCTAGCGCCAGTTCTCCAGAAGGTCGGCGTCGCCGACCTCGCGCACCACGCGTCCGGGGACGCCCATGACCACGGCGCGGGCCGGGACGTCGCGCACCACCACGGCGCCGGCGGCGATGAACGCCTCCTCGCCGATGACGACGCCCGGCGTGAGCACGACGCCTCCACCGACGCGGCAGCCCCGTCGCAGGGTCGCACCCCGCAGGGGTGTCTCGGCGCCGTGGCGGGACATGGTGTCGTCGTTGGTCATGACCACCCCGGGGCCGATGAAGACGTCGTCCTCCACGATCGTCCCGGCGGTGATGTACACGAGGGTCTGCACCGAGACGCGCGCGCCGACCACAGTGTCGAAGTCCAGGGTCGAGCCCCGGCCGAGCACGGAGCGCTCGCCGAGCACTACGCGCTCACGGACCTGGGACTGGTCGCCGA
>JBAQGP010000954.1:0-3937 GCA_049287845.1 Solirubrobacteraceae bacterium
GTGTTCGTCGAGCCCGAGCTCGTCGCGGACGTCGAGTTTCGCGAGTGGACGACGGAGGGGGTCATGCGAGCGCCGTCGTTCAAGGGGCTGCGCGACGACAAGGACGCGGTGGAGGTGGTCCGCGAGGATGGCGGCGGCGAGCGGGGCGGGGACGGCGAGCACGGCGCGGACGGCGAGCGCGGCGGGGACGGCGAAGCTGGAGGGGCCGGCGGGGTGGACGCTTCGTCGCCCGAGGCGCTGTTTGACGCCGTCGAGCGCCTGTCCGACGGGTCGCTGGCGGTCCTGGCCGACGGCCGCGAGCTGAAGATCTCCAACTGGGACAAGGTGCTGTTCCCGCAGACGGGGTTCACCAAGGGTGATCTCATCGCCTACTACGCACGCATCGCGCCCGCGGTGCTGCCCCACCTCCACGACCGCCCGCTCACCCTCAAGCGCTACCCCAACGGCGTGGAGTCGCCGTACTTCTATGAGAAGCAGTCGCCGTCGCACCGGCCCGACTGGGTCGAGACGGCCCGGGTCGGCGACGTGAACTACACGCTGTGCCAGGACCGCCCGACGCTCATCTGGCTGGCCAACCTGGCCGATATCGAGCTGCACACCTCGCTGTCGCTGGCGGCGGCGCCGCCGACGCCGACGATGCTGGTGTTCGATCTGGACCCCGGGGCGCCGGCCGGGATCGTCGAGTGCTGCGAGGTGGCGCTGGTGCTGCGCGGCCTGTTCCGGGCGCTGGGCCTGGAGAGCGTGGCCAAGACATCGGGATCGAAGGGGATGCAGCTCTACGTGCCGCTCAACGCGCCGGCCGGCAAGGTCACCTACGTCCACACCAAGCCGTTCGCGCGCCAGATCGCCGAGCTGCTGGAGCAGCGGCTCCCCGAGCTTGTCGTCTCGCGCATGACCAAGCGGCTGCGCCACGGCAAGGTGCTGGTGGACTGGAGTCAGAACGACGACCACAAGACGACGGTCACCGTCTACTCGGTACGCGCGCGCGAGCGGCCGACAGTGTCGGCGCCGGTGAGCTGGGAGGAGGTTCAGGTCTGCCTGGAGGCGCGTGACCCCGACCGTCTGACCTTCACCACCGACCAGGTGCTCGAGCGCGTGGCCGCCGATGGCGACTCCTTTGCGATGCTCTTGTCAACCAGCCAACAGCTCCCTCACCACTAGGATTGGGCTCCGGATGGATCAGATCCAACTGCGCAACCGACTGCTGGTGGCGACCGGGATGTGGAAGGAGGCGACGGGCGAGCCTCTGCCCCGGATGGCGCCCGGCGATCCCGCCGACCAGATCCAGAGTTTCGAGCTGCGGCTCGTCGACCGGCTGTGGGAGACCGCCACGGCGGAGAACGCCCGGGAGATCGCTGACCGCACCTGGGATCTGGTCCACGACCGCCCCGATGACGACCCGGTCAAGAAGCGGGTCGTCGAGTGCCACGAGGCGCTGGCGCGGCTGACCCGGCTCAATGACTGACGAGTCGGCGGACTTCCTCCCGATGCACGGGATGCGACACCACCACCACTACACGCTGGACCAGGCGATGGCCGTCCGCGCCTGGGTGGCTGAGCGCGTGGGCTGGGTGCGCGACGCGCGGGCCCGGCTGCTGGCGCTTGGGCCCGGGACCAGCGAGGCGATCGACGCCATGAACCCCGATGCCGGCGGCGCATACCCGGGCCGGGAGATCGCCCATTCGCTGGTGGAGATCAGCCGCGCCGTCGGTGAGCTCGACGCGATGGAGATCGTCCTGCGCGACCCAGAGCGCGGTCTCGTCGACTTTCCGGCCGTGCAGCCCGATGACTCCGGCGCCGTGCACGACTGTGGCGGGCCCGGATGTCCCGCGCGCGGGACGCCCGAGGGGGTCGAGGTCTACCTGTGCTGGCTGGTCGATGACGAGGAGTCGATCGGGTTCTGGCACGAGCCCGAGGCCGGCTTCGGGGGCCGCCGCCCGCTCTGAGCCGCTGCGCGCACACGCGACGCGGTCCTAGGGCTGCGAGACGACCGGCGGGGCTTCCAGTGGCTGGGCGCGCGTGTTCTGCGGCAGCCCGGCCGCCGTGTAGGCCTCGTCCTGGTCGAGCGTCTCGCGGTCGAGCAGCGCGGCGACCAGCGTGTCGAGGTTGCCGCGATGGGCGCTGAGCGTTTCGGTCGCCTCCTCGTGGGCGGTCTCGACGATCCGCCGGACCTCCTCGTCGACGAGCCGCTGGGTCTGCTCCGAGGTCTCGGACACCCCGGGAAGCAGCGGGCTCTGGCCGTCGGAGGGCAGCACCGCGATCGGACCGATGGCCGGGCTCATGCCCCAGCGCCCCACCATCGCGCGAGCGATCCGGGTGAGCTGCTGGATGTCTGACTCGGCCCCTGTCGTCAGATCGCCGAAGACGACCTCCTCGGCGACGCGGCCGCCGAGGGCGACCTTGATCTGGGCCAGTAGGTGGCGCTCGTCGAAGTTGAAGCGGTCGGCGTCGGGGGCGGAGAAGGTCACGCCCAGAGCCATGCCGCGGGGGATGATCGAGACCTTGCGCACCGGGTCGGCCCCGGGGGTGAGCATGCCCATGATCGCGTGGCCGGCCTCGTGGTAGGCGGTGCGGCGGCGGTCGTCCTCGGACAGCATCACCTTGCGCGCGGCGCCGAGCACGATCCGCTCCAGGGCATCGCTGATGTCCTGGCGGGCCACCTTGGAGTGATCGCGCTTGGCCGCCAGCAGGGCCGCCTCGTTGGCGACGTTGGCCAGGTCGGCGCCGACCATGCCCGGCGTGGAGGCGGCGATGCCGCCGAGGTCGACGTCGGTGTCGAGCGGCACCGAGCGGGTGTGGACCTCAAGAATCGCCTCGCGACCGGCCCGGTCGGGCGGCACCACCACGACGCGACGGTCGAACCGTCCCGGGCGCAGCAGCGCCGGATCGAGGATCTCCGGGCGGTTGGTCGCACCCAGCACGATCACGCTCTCCCGGGGGCTGAAGCCATCCATCTCGGTGAGGATCTGGTTGAGCGTCTGCTCGCGCTCGTCGTGGCCGCCTGACAGGTTCGGGCCGCCGGAGGCGCGCGAGCGGCCGATCGCGTCGAGCTCGTCGATGAAGATGATCGCCGGCGCCGCCTCCTTGGCCTGGTGAAACAGATCACGCACGCGCGAGGCGCCGACCCCGACGATCATCTCGACGAACTCCGACGCCGACATCTGGAAGAACGGCACGCCCGCCTCCCCGGCGACCGCGCGGGCCAGCAGCGTCTTACCGGTGCCGGGCGGTCCAGACAGGAGCACGCCGCGCGGGATCCGCGCGCCGAGGGCGAGGTACCGGTCGGGCGTCTTGAGGAAGTCGACGATCTCGGTCAGCTCCTCCTTGGCCTCGTCGATCCCGGCGACGTCCTCGAAGGTGATGTGCTGGTCAGACGCCTCGACGCGCCGGGCCCGCGAGCGGCCGAAGGACATCAGACCTCCGGCGCCGCCCCCGCCGCCGGCCGAGCGGCGTGCGATGAAGACGAACAGCGCCACCAGCAGCAGCGTCGGCCCGAAGCCGAAGATGAGGCTCTCGGCGATCGACGGGCCCTTGTTGGTGGGCTGGGCGTTGATGATGGCCCCTTCTGAGTGCAGCGAGGAGAACAGCGCCGCGTTGTCGGCGAAGGACGGGATCTGGGTGGAGAAGTTCGTCGACTTGGTCGTGCCCGGGGGGTACGCGATCGGCGTCTTCAGCGTCCCGGAGATCGCGTCCCCCGTGGAGGAGACCAGCTTGACGTTCTTGGCCTGGACCTGGTTGAGGAACGTCGGGCTGTAGGGGATCTGGATCGGCGCGTTGGGCTTCAGCGCCTGGGAGGAGACCCACAGGTTGATCGCCAGCAGGAAGATGACGATCCCGGCGACGATCCACCACCGCGACCGCGACGGCGTCGGCGGGCCCTGCTGCTGGCGGGCGCCGCGACCGTCCGGGGCGGGCGTGACGCGCCACCCCTGCTGGC
>JBAQGP010000955.1:0-12148 GCA_049287845.1 Solirubrobacteraceae bacterium
TGATCGACACTCCCGCTGGCCGCCAGGGGATCGCTTCCACTCTCCGGGTGACACAGATAGATGCTCAGCTGCTGGAGCTTGGCCACCTCGCCCACCGTTGCCCACGGGTGCTTGCCGTGCGACAGGGTGGCCGCCTCGGCCAGCGCGACCGAGACCTGCGTGGCGGAGCTCGGCGGCGTGTTGAGCTGGACGCCGGCGTAGGGACCCAGCAGCTGTCGCTCGGTGAACAGCCGCCCGTTCTGCATCACATAGACGTCATTGGCGATGGTCTGGATGGCCTGCAGCGGGTTGCCGTGGATGATGTCCATGTCCGCGATCATGCCCGGCTGGATCGTGCCGATCTGATTGAGCACACCCATCACCTTCGCGGGCTCGACGGTGAAGGCCCGGAGCGTCTGATAGTTGCTCAGGCCCGTGTGGGCCATCACGCTGGCCGCGACGACGGTCCCCCAGTTGCCGATGCCGATCGGGTTGTCGGTCCCGCCCAGGACGGTGCCGCCCGCGGCGAGGATCTTGGCGTTGGCCTGCGACCAGCCGCGAATCGACCGCAGCGACGCGGCGCTGAGCGGCGGGGCCGCGTACTCCTGCTCGGCCAGGGCGTACTGCCACGGGCTGAGCAGGGTCTTGAGCCGCGGGTCTGAGAGGATCGGCTTGCCGTTGACGTTCTCCAGGTACTGGACGCCGAAGAACGGCGTGTTCGTGATCGACATGTCCGACCGGGCGTAGAGCTGGATGGTGTCGCCATACGCAATGCCGTCGTTGGACGTCGCGATCTGGTAGCCCAACCGCTGGGTGGCCCAGTGCGAGGTCCCATCCTGTCCGAACGCCAGCGCCGGCCAGAAGTAGTGCGAGAAGGACGGGACGCCCATCTGGTGCCCAGCGTTGATTGCGATCTGCTCGTAGCTGTTGGGGAGCCGGACGTAGGTCTTGAGCATGTCGGGCTTGAGCGTCGCCAGCCGACCGAGCGTGCGCCGCAGCGTCGTCGTGTTGGGGTCGGCGCGCATCCAGCTGTAGAAGATGCGCCGGCCGTCGACGGGCTCGCCGCCCCAGAAGTACCGCGGCCCGAGCGTCGCGCCGGACTCCTGCGATTCCACCTGCTCGAGCGAGTGGTAGGCCTCGTCGCCCATCGAGATCTCGCTCGTCACGCCCATCGACAGCTCCAGCCGGTCACGCCGGTTGCCGGCGAACGGCTGATCCATGTTCTCGTGCGAGTGTGCGTCCCACAGGCCGGGGATCACCGTGTCCGCCGACGCGTCGACGTACTGCACGGATGCCGGGTAGGAAGAGCGCCGCTTCGCCCGGCCGACGCTCACGATCTTGTTGCCAACCACGACGATGTCGACGTTGTGCTGCTCGGCGCCGCTGGTCCCGGTCCACACCGTTCCGGCATGGATGACCTTCTCGCCCGCCGGCGCCCGCTGCGGGCGCCAGTCCAGGCGCACCGGAACCGTGGCGGGGGCGCCGCCGCTGATCGAGACCATCCTCAGCGTGCCGGCGGAGTCGTAGAGGATGTGCCGCGAGTCGCCGGACCAGCTGAGCTGGTCGGCGACCTCGGTGGTGAGCTGCCGGGGCGGGCCGGACGGCACGCCGGCCGGGGTGACGGGCAGGACCCAGAGCACATCGTCGAGGACATAGGCCATGTACTTGCCGTCCGGCGACCAGACCGGTCCGTCGCCCTCCACGCGGTTGGTGATCGTCTCGTAGGGATCGCTGCTCCCGCCGGCCCCATACTCATGCATCTCTCCCGTGGTCGCGTTGACCGTGAGGATCTCGCTCTCGCCCTCGCGAAAGCGCGTGGTGTAGCTCTGCTGCACCGCGAGCGCGATCGTGTTGCTGTCAGGTCCCCACGAGGGCGCGCCCGGCTCGAACGCGATCTCGTAGTCGGCCCCCTTGGCGTTCGCGGGCCCGAAGATCTGGTGAAACTGGCCCGTGGCCACGTCGGCGACGTACAGCGCCTGGGAACCGGCCTCGCTGTCAAGCGCCGACTCGAACGCGATCTTCTGGCCGTCCGGCGACCAGGCCAGCTTCGCCTGCGCGCCGGTGAACGGCGCGGTCAGCCGTCGCGTGGCTCCGGTGTCCATGTTGCGGATGTAGATCGCCATCGGTCCGTTCTTGTCCGATGCGTAGGCCAGGAACTTCCCGTCCGGTGACCACGTCGGCGTGGCCTTGGCCCACGGCGTGCTGGTCAACGCCACCGGTCGATGTCCGATCTTCATCTCCCACAGCTGATTGAGCGCGACGAACACGACATGGCGCCCGTCGGGCGAGAGCTCCGGGGTGAGAAGGCCGGTGGCCGGCTGCCTGGTCGTCGAAGAGAAGTCGTGGGGCTTCATCGGGTAGGCGGCGCGGTTGAACGACACCTTGGCCGCGAACGGGATCGGCTGCACGCTGCCCTTGGACAGGCTGCGCTGCAGGATCTTGCCGTCGGCGGCGTAGATCAGGGTGTCGTCTGACGCCCACCGCGCCGGGAAGGCGAACACGTCCTCGTTCCCCGACACGGCGTTTCCGTTGACGAACAGCTGGGTGAGGGTGCCCTGGTTGTCGAGCTCGGTGTAGGCGAGGCTCTTGCCGTCGGGCGACCAGGTCGGCGAGTAGAAGGTGTTCGCGGGGTCGGAGTACAGCGTCGTGGGCGTACCCGTCCCGTCGGCGGCGATGCTCTCGATCGCGTGGCTGGTGTCGACATACGTGATCTTCGTCCCGTCCGGAGACCACGTCGGGTAGTAATCGTTGGTCCCGCCCGCCTGGTGGGTGATCTCGGTGACCTGCCCGGTGGCCAGGGTCAGAGTCCAGATGTTGTAGGACCCGGTCGCCGTCCCCGCGGCGGCGCCGGCCGGCGGCCGATCCGACGAGAACACGATCTTCGTTCCGTCGGGGGAGAACTGCGGCTCTCGATCGTCATAGAAGCCGGAGGTGAGCTCTCTGACGTTGCTCCCGTCGGGGTTCATCGCCCAGATGTGGAACGTTCCGCTCTTGTAGGACTGGAAGGCGATGGTCTTCCCGTCCGGCGACCAGTCGGGATATGCCGTGTCCTGCTGCAGGCTCGTCGTCCGTGTGGCCGTGCCCCCGGACGCCGGCAGCGTCCACAGGTTGCCCAGAAGGTTCATCGTGATGGTCCGGTGGTCGGGCGAGAGGGCCAGGGTCAGCGCGGAGGCCTGATGCAGGACCAGCGACGCCGACGTTCCGCCGCCGGTGGCGCGTGCGCCCGCCTGTCTCGAACCCTTACCGGTCGCGAGGCCCGAGGCGAGCAGCGTCACCGCGGCGCCCACCAGTAGGGCGAGCGTAAGCAGAGGCAGAACCCGCGACCGCAACCGAGCGGGTGTCACGGCACGGCGAATGAACATGGTGAAGTTCACGTTTCCTCCCAGAACGTGTGAGTGACCCTACCTCGCTTTAGGTCAAGCGGAATGCACTTGGCCACGCACAGCCAGGGGACCGCGCGAACCGGACGTCAGCTCGCACTGACGGTAGTTGCAGACCAAACCAGTCTTGCACCGTGACATTGAGGTGTCAAGCAGGTAAGCGCCGTCATGCGGTACTGGCGGTGGTGAGCCCGTAGAACGCCGCGGCCGTGTCATGCACGACGCCCCGGCGATCCTCGGCGGACAGCTGATCCAGGAGCGGAGCGATGCTGTCACCGTGGTCGTGGGGGAAGTCGCTGGCGTAGGTGAGCATCCCGGCTCCCCCGAGCATCTCCAGCAGCTGGGTGCGACCGGTCTCATCGGGCGGAAGGTGCGCGGGGGCGGTGGTGAGGCAGAAGTGGCGCCCGACGTACTCCGAGGGGAGGTCCTTGACCCACGGCACCTCGCGCCACACCCCCTTCCAATCCTTGTCAAAGCGCCACAGCAACGTCGGCAGCCAGGCAAAGCCGCACTCGGCCACCATCACCCGCAGCTCGGGGAAGTGCTCGAACACGCCCTCTGAGACGAAGCTCAGCATCTGGGCCTGGGCGATCGGCTGGTTGGCGACATAGTCCTCCAGGTAGGTCGTGGTGAAGCCGCTCGGGGTCAGCGATCTGCCCGCCCTCCCCCAGGCGTGCAGCGCCACCTGCAGCGAGCGCTCCCGCGCGGCCTCGAACATCGCATGGTTGTTCTTGTGGCCCCAGGGCAGGTCCGAGCGCACGGGCAGCAGTACCTGCACGAAGCGCGGGTCGTCGCCGAGACGCTCGATCTCGGCCGTGGCGTCATCGGCGGAGACCGACGACACCGACAGGCTCGCGCGCAGGCGCTCATCGCAATCCAGGAACGTCTCGCGCACCCAGTCGTTGAGCGCGCCGGCCACCGCCGCCGAGAAGTACGGGTTTCGGTGGGTGTCAAAGCCCGTGACGCAGTTGAGCACGGCGTGCCGGGGCTCGACGATGCCAAGGTAGCGCTCGGCGAGCTGCTCATACGTGCTCGGCGGGGTCGCCCAGCCCTTCTCGCGCGCCTGCGGGGTGGCGGTCACCGGCGCGCCCGGCGGGTAGGCGTGGCCCACCCCGGTGAGGCGGATGGCCGCCTCGGAGATGTACTGGCGCCAGTAGTCGCTCAGGTACGGGAGCAGATCGGCGTAGGCCACCGGCGCGACGTGGACGTCGCAGTCGATCGCGCCGCGCTCGTACGCGTGCGCGCTCATGTGGCCGGGGCTTCGCATGTGGCGTGCTCCTGGCGCTCGCGGGGGAACCCGTAGAGCTCGAGCGCGTTGCCGCACAGGATCTTCTGGCGCAGCTCCTTGTCGATGACCCGTGGCAGCGCCTGCGTGGGCGAGTCGAAGTCCCAGTGCGGGTAGTCGGTGGCGAACAGCAGCTTGTCGCTCAGGTGGGCCTGCTCGATCGCATACATGAGATGGTGCGGGTCCTCGGGCTCCTCGATCGGCTGGGTGGTGAACCAGACGTGCTCGTCGATGTACTCCGAGGGCCGGCGCTCCAGGCGCGGATGGTCGGCGCGCATGAGCTCCCAGGCGGCGTCCAGCGACCAGCGCAGCGCGGCCGCCCAGGCGACGCCTGACTCGGTCATGACCACGCGCACTCCGGGCACCTCCTCGAACAGCCCGCCGGCGACCATGCTGGTGAGCTGGCCCTGGGTCACGATCCCGTTGCCGACGTGGTAGTCGAGGTAGAACGACGGATAGCCCGCGCCGCGGTGGTCGACGTAGCCACCGGTATGCACCACGACGGGCCGTCCGCACTCGGTGGCGGCGCGGTAGATCGGCCAGTACTTGGGCGCGCCCAGCGGCTCGGCGGCGCTGGCGGGCAGCAGCACGGCGACAAAGCGCGCGTCATCAGCGCGCTTCTCGATCTCCTTGACCGCGAGCTCCGGATACTCGTGCGCGACTGCGATGGTGGCGCGCAGGCGCGGGTCGAACTCCAGCCACGTCTGAAGCTGCCACTCGTTGACGGCGTGGTTCCACTCGCGTGAGAAGTCCGGGTGGTCGTAGCAGTCCTGGCCTGAGAGGACCTCGAGGATCGCGTAGTCCATGTCGTACTCGTCGAGCAGCTGCGCGCGCAGCATCTCGGGGTCTGAGCCCCAGATGTGGCCGGGCTTGTCGGGCCACGCGTCCACCCGCATGCCGCCGTTGCGGGCCCGCGGGTACCACTCGGTGATCCGCGGCGTCCGGCGACCGTAGTGCTCGAGCTGCGCGCGGGCCCAGGGGCCGAGGTGCTCGGCCAGCATCGGCTCGGTGGCCTGGGCGTGCACGTCGCAGTCGATCAGCTTCACGGCGTGAGCGCCCTCCGGCTCGTCGGCGGTCCCCGGGTTGGTCTGGGCGGTGGTCATCTCGCTATGCCTCCAGCACCACGTAGTCGTCTTGCACGCTCACTGCAAAGGTCTCGGCCACATACGGCCCGGGGCGCAGCTCGGTCTCACCGGTCTGCGCGGCCTCGACCTCGGCGAGCAGAGAGCCCCCCGCCTGGACGACGACGCCGTAGCTGCGCACGCCCGCGTGGCCCGCGCCCATGAACGACTGGCCGCTCTCCAGGTCGTACTCCCAGCCATGCCAGGGGCACGCGATCCGCAGCGGGTTGCTGGAGATCCTCGGCCGGCCCGGCGCATCGGCCACCGCGTCGTCGAGCAGGTGCCCGCGGCACAGCGGCCCACCCTGGTGCGGGCAGCGGTTGCGGACTCCGTAGAACCGATCCCCCACGCGAAAGACGCCGATCGACCGGCTGCCCGCCTGGACGATCCGCCGCTCCCCCGGGGGGAACTGGCTGACCGGTGCCACCACCACTCTCACCTGCTGGTCTCCTCACTCATCAGTGCGGGTTTGTTGTCACTGATGGTCCCTCACCGTAGCGCGCCCGGGTGCGGAGGTTCGCGCGGGGCGATGTGAGGGCGGCGGCGCGCGGCTGGGCGTGCGGTCCGGCTGAGCGCGCGTTCACCTGAGGATCTAGGCTTCGGGAGCCGTGACGCGGATGAGAGACGCCAAGGTCACCCGCCCCGTGGCGCAGTTGGCCAGGCTGGCCCTGAACCTGCTGGTCATCCTGCGCCCGCTGGACGTGCGGATCATGCCCTGCCCCGGTGCGTCGGAGGCGATCGTCGAAGCCCTGTGGTGGTGCGAGGACTGCGACGGCGATCCCGCCCATCGCTGGCTGCGCCAGAACCTCCAGATGCTGGCTGCCGAGGTGTGAGAAGCGTGGAGCGCGCCGAGCATTGGCAGGTTCAGGGCAGCGAGGCCGAGCTCTACGAGCGTCATCTCGTGCCCGCGGTCACCGGTCTGTGGGCCTCGGATCTGGTGCAGCGCGTGGATGTGCATGCCGGCGATCGCGTGCTCGATGTCGCCTGCGGCACCGGCGTGGTCGCCCGCGCGAGCCGCGACCGCGTGGGATCGAACGGGAGCGTGACGGGGCTGGACATCAATCCGGCGATGCTGGCGGTGGCGCGATCGCGGGGCGCCGGCACCGACTTCGTCCAGGGAAGCGCGCTGACCCTGCCCTTCGGCGACGCCAGTTTCGATGTGGTCCTGTGCCAGCTCGGCCTGCAGTTCTTCCCCAACCGGGCGGTAGCGGTTGGCGAGATGCACCGCGTGCTCTGCGAGGGCGGCCGGCTCGGCGTTAGCGTGTACGGCCCGATCGAGCACAACCCGGGCACCCTCGCCCTCGCCCAGGCGCTCGATCACCACCTCGGCACGGGCGCGTCACAGACCAAGCGCGCCGAGCACGTCCTGGCGTACCCGACCCTGGTCGACAAGCTGGTGAGCGAGGCCGGCTTCCGCGACGTCACCATCACCACCGAGACCAAGCTCGTCCGGTTCCGCTCTGCCCCGGATTGGGTGGAGATCCAGCTGACGGCGACCCCGCTCGCCAGCCTGCTGGCCGAGCAGCTCGCCCGGCGAGGGATGGCAGAACGGATCACAGCGTCCGTGGTCGACGCCCTTCAGCGCTACGAGGTCGACGGACACCTGGAGTTCCCGCAGGAAGCTCACGTGCTCGTCGCCCGCGCGTGAACCAGGCGCGTTCTACTGCCCCTCCAGCTTGAAGCCGACGCGCATCTCGACCTGGAAGTGGGCGATCTTGTCGCCCTCGACGTGCCCGCGGATGCTGCGCACCTCGACCCAATCGACGCCGCGCAGGGTCTTGGCGGCCCTGGCCACGCCGGAGTTCATGGCCTCGGTGACGCCGTCGGGCGAGGTGCCGGCAATCTCGATGATCCTGTAGGTATCTGACTCAGCCATCTGGGCTCCTTGTCGGTCGATGATCTGGAGCCCCACTACCCCGCCCTGGGTGCCGTAACGATTGCGGGCGACTCGGGTGGGCGAGCTACTTCGCGCATGGGCGCCGCGTCCTCACCCGGGCGGGGCGCGGTCAACGGGCGGCGGTGGCGTAGTCCTCGTCGCTCGCCGGGTCGCCCCAGTCGGTCGTGCCCAGCGAGATGGCGATGTGGGTCATGACCGTGTCAGGGCCGGCACCGTGCCAGTGGTCCTCGCCGGGTGCGAACCAGACGACGTCGCCGGGCTCGAGGACCTCGCTCTGACCGTCGCGGCTCGCCGCACGTCCGCGACCGGAGGTGACGATGAGGATCTGGCCGTCCGAATGGATGTGCCAGTTGGTGCGCGCGGCGGGCGGGAAGGTGACCGAATTGACGGTCGGAGCGCCGTCGCCCGAGAGGACCGGGTCGCGGAGCACCGTCCCGGTGAAGGTCTCGCTCACCTCGCTCGTGGCCGTGCCGGAGGCGTGGCCGTGGCTGATCTTCATGTCAGTCCTCCTGTTCGTCGTAGAGCCGGACACCGCCGGCGAGATCGCCGATCCCATCCACGACGCGATTGGAGATGACGTCGCGGTAGCCCATGGAGTTCGACAGCTCAAACGCGGCCAGGCAGCCCGGCCCGCTGAACGTGGGCACGCCGATCGCGGCCATGTAGCTCAGGTACAGACGGATGTCCTTGGCCATGAGCTCGCCGGTGAGACCGCCCTCCAGGTAGTCGCCGTGGATGATCTTGGGGAAGCGGTTCAGCGTCGCGAAGTTCACCCCGGAGCTGGCGTTGAGCACCTCGAGCAGCCGCTCGAGATCCAGGCCCGCTCGCCGGCCGGCCACCATCACCTCCGACGTCGCCGCCAGCGCCACGCCATTCAAGAAGTTGTTGAGGACCTTGGTGATGTGGCCGCTGCCGGGCGCGCCCATGTGGACGATCGTGGAGGCAAACCGCTCGAGCACCGGCGTCACCCGCGCCAGCGCCTCGTGGTCGCCGCCGACCATCAGGGTGAGCGACCCCTTCTCGGCCGCCGCCGCCCCGCCCGAGATCCCGGCGTCGAGGAACTCCACGCCTTTCTCGCCCAGCGCCGCGTGGATACGGACCGACGATCGGGGGTCCGCCGTGGACAGGTCGACCACCGCCTGCCCAACCCGGGCGTGCGCCAGCACGCCTCCCTCCCCCAACACGACCCGCTCGATCACCCCGCTGTCGGGCAACGACAGCAGCACCACGTCCACCGCCTCCACCAGCGCGGCGGCCGACGACGCGGCCGGCATTCCGCACTCGGCCAGCGTCGAGGCGTTGGCGTCGAAGGCGAGGATCGGGTCCCCGGCGGCCGCCACCCGGCGGCCCATCCGCCCCCCCATGTTCCCGGCGCCGATGATCCCGGCGCGCAGCCCGGCGCTCATCACGCGTCACCGAACCAGTCCGCGGGGTCCTCCTGGAGGTCGACCCACACCGACTTGGTCTGCGTGTAGTGCTGCATGACCTCCAGGCCTCCCTCGCGGCCGTACCCCGAGTCCTTGTAGCCGCCGAAGGGCATCAGCCAGTTCCACACGCGGTAGTTGTTGATCCACACGGTCCCCGCCTGCACCGCGTGCGCGACCCGGTGGGCGCGCTTGACGTCGCGCGTCCACACCGCGGCGGCCAGGCCGTAGGGGGTGTCGTTGGCCAGGGCGATGGCCTCGTCCTCGTCGTCGAATCCGATGAGCACCGTGACCGGCCCGAAGATCTCCTCGCGCGCGACGCGCATGTCGTTGGTGACGGCGCCGAGCACCGTCGGGCGGTAGAAGTACCCGTCACCCGAGACCCCATCCGGTGGGGCGCCCCCGGAGACGATGTGAGCGCCCTCTTCGCGGGCGATCCCCACGTAGGACTCGATCTTGCGCAGCTGGCGCTCGGAGGTCTGCGCGCCCACCTGCGACCGCTCGGCGAACGGGTCGCCGACCCGGATGGCCGACGCGCGCGCCCCGAACCGCTCCGCGAACTCGTCGAGCACGCCCCGGTGCACGAGGGTGCGGGACGCCGCCATGCACGACTGTCCGCCCGCCGAGAAGATCCCGTACGCCGAGCGGTGCACGGCGACCTCCAGGTCGGCATCGTCAAAGACGATGTTCGGCGACTTGCCTCCCAGCTCGAACGTCGCAGGCTTCAGCGTGCCGGCGGCGCGTGCGGCGATCCGCTTTCCGGTCTCGGTCGACCCGGTGAAGGCGAGCTTGTCCACTCCGGGGTGGTCGACGATCGCCTCGCCGGCCACCCTGCCGATGCCGGGGAGGATGCTCAGCACCCCCGGCGGGAGATCGAGCTCCTCGATGAGCACGGCGAGCACGAGCGCCGACACCGGCGTCTCGTCGGCCGGCTTGAGCACCACCACGTTGCCTCCGGCCAGCGCCGGGGCGACCTTCCACGCCAGCATGTTGAGCGGAGAGTTCCAGGGGATGATGGCGCCCACCACCCCCACCGGCTCGCGGCGGGTGTAGGTCAAGAAGGGCCCGGTGGGTGGACTGGTCTGGCCGAGCACGGTCTGACAGACCCCTCCGAAGTACTCGAAGTAGCGCACGATGGCATCCAGCTCGCCGTAGGTCTCGCGCAGCAGCTTGCCGTTGTCACGCGACTCCACGCGCGCCAGAAGCTCCCGGTTGCCGTCGATGATGGCCGCGATGCGCCACAGCACCCGGGCACGATCCATCGCCGGGGTCGACCCCCAGGGGCCCGACATCGCGGCGCGCGCGGCCTGCACCGCTCGGTCGACGTCAGCGGGACCGGCGGCCGACACCTGCGCCCACACCTCACCGGTGGCGGGCTCGTAGCTGTCGTAGGTGGCGCCGTCGGCGGCGGCCTCCCAGCGGCCGGCGACGTACAGCGGCAGCACGCCGTCGGCGCGTCCCTGTGCGAGCGCCTGGACATCGGGGAGAGTCACGGTCATCGTCATCGGCATTCCTCCATCGGGTTCAGGCCACGAGGACGCCGAGCTCGGGGTCCGCCTCGAGGCGGGGGAAGCGGTCCATCACGAGCGGGTCGTGGCCGGCCACCAGGCGGGCCCCGGCGCGGGTGCCCGCGCGGATGATGTCGTAGGCGCGGTAGACGAGCTCGAGGTTGACGAGCACGCAGCAGGCGCGATCGCGCTCGACCTCCTCGTAGAAGTGCACGGCGTCCGAGGCGAGCACGATCGGCCCCTGCTCGCCGTCGATGAACAGGATCATCTGGCCGGGGGAGTGGCCGCCCACCTCTGACACGGTGACTCCGGGTGCCACTTCGGACTCACGGTCCAGCAGTGACACGGTGCCGGCCTTCACCCGCTGAGCGAGTGCATTCACCTCGGCGGGCTCGATGTGGGCCCCCAACTGGGCGCGCTCGGCGTAGACGCCGGTCCAGAACTCGAACTCGGTGCGGTTGACGAGCACCGGCGCGTCACCGAAGGCATCGAGATGGCCGGTGTGGTCGTAGTGCAGATGCGTGTTGATGACGATGTCCACCGCCTGTGGATCGACGCCCACGCGCGTCAGCGCCTCGAGCGGCTCCACCAGGAAGGTCCGTCCCCGCGCACCGCCCCCGGCCGCGCTGAAGCCGGTGTCCACCACGATCGTCTGGCGTCCGTTGCGCAGGACCCACAGGTAGTAGGTCATCTCCTGGGAGCCGTCGGGCTCGCCGTACTGGCCGTAGCGCAGGAACACGTCTGACCGCGTGGTCATGCGCGACGCGTAGCGCAGCGCGGTCAGTGTCCACCCGCCGCTCACGAGCCCGCGGTGATCTCCGCGCCGCCCCAGGCCTCGAACATACGGACGATCTCGGTGCAGTCGCGCCCGTCATCGCCGGTGGCGTCGGCCAGTCCCCACAGCTCCTCGACGGTTGAGCCCAGGACCATGGGCACGCCGCGCCGGCGGGCCTCGTCCAACGCGAGGTGCACGTCCTTGGCCATCAGGTCCAGGCGGAAGCCGTGGGCGAAGGCGCGAGTGAGCACCTGCTTGGGGAACTTGTCCGACGCGGCGTTGTTGGCGCCGCTGGAGACGTGGATGACGTCGAGCAGCGTGCCCGGGTCAAGCCCGGCGCGCACGCCCAGGACCATCGCCTCGGCGGTGATGGCGATCGAGCACGCCGACATGAGGTTGTTGATGACCTTGGTCGCCTGGCCCTGTCCGGCCTCTGAGCCGACGACGAACAGGTTGCCGGCGAAGGCCTCCACCAGCGGCCGGACGCGGTCGACGGCGGCATCGGGACCGGAGACCATCAGCGTGAGCCGCCCCGCCTCGGCCCCCGCGGGGCCGCCGCTCACCGGGGCGTCGACGGCGACGACGTCATGACGCGCCAGGCCTTCGCTCACCGTCTGCGCGGTGGCCACGCCCGTGGTCGAGAGATCGACGTAGACCTCGATGGCCGAGCCTTCGGCCAGTCCGTCGGGACCGAGCGCTACCTCGTGCACGATCGCCGGCCGGGGCAGGCTGACCATGACCAGCTCAGCGGCATCGGCGACCTCGCGCGGGGTCGCGAC